>JAPPLI010000154.1 GCA_028819495.1 Gammaproteobacteria bacterium
GCCTGCGCCCGCGCCGGCCTGATCGCAGTCCCCGTGAATTACCGGTTGGCGGGTCCCGAGCTGGAGCAGATCATCGGCCATGCGCAGCCTTCGCTGTTGATCACGGATGCCGAATATGCCGGCCAGGCGCTGGAGATACCGAACCTGCCGGCGCAACGCTGGTGCATAGCTGCAGAAACCGTGCAGAGATTTGAGGACTACCGTTCACTTATGGATGCGGCAGACGCGACGCCCGTGAGCGCGGAGACGAATGAGACCTTCGCCATCTTTTACACCAGCGGCACTACCGGCGTGCCCAAGGGCGCCCTGGTGTCCCACCGGAACCTGGAAATGAACGGCTATAACCAGGCCATCGCCGACCGTTCCGCGCCTGGCGACGTCAACCTGCTGGCGACGCCCATCTACCACATGGGCGCGGTGTTCATGGCGGTGACCTACATGATGCTCGGTTGCACCCAGCATATTCTCAGGAAATTCGAACCAGGCGCCTGGCTGGCGCTGCTGGAACAAGGCCGCGCCAGCGTGGCGCTGCTGGTGCCGACAATGATCAACGCGGTGGTGAACGATCCCGGCCTGCGTAACTACGATTTATCTTCGCTACGCCTGGTGTTTTACGGCGGCGGCCCCATGCCGGTATCCGTGCTGGAACGGGCCGTGGAGCGGCTGGGTTGCGGTTTTACCCAGGGCTACGGCCTGACCGAAACCCTGGAGGCAACGTTCCTGGTGAGCGGGGACCATGTAATCGACGGGTCCGAGACGCAGACCCGGCGCCTGGCCTCCGCCGGGCGGGAAGCCGTGGGCGCAGAGGTCAGGATCGTTGACGAGGCAGGCGCCGACCTGGGCGCGGGGGAGACCGGTGAAATCCTCATCAGGAGTGAGTCGGTCATCGCCGGTTACTGGAACAACCCGGAGGAAACCGCAAACGTAATCAGGAACGGATGGTTCCATACCGGGGACCTGGGCTACCTGGATGAGGACCGCTACCTGTTCGTCGTGGATCGGAAAAAAGACATGGTGATCAGCGGCGGGGTGAACATCTATTCCAAGGAAATCGAAAGCGTGCTGTACCGCCACCCCGCGGTGCTGGAAGCGGCCGTGATCGGCCTGCCGGACGAGGAATGGGGCGAGATTGTCACGGCAGTCATTGCATTGAAGCCCGGGCAGGAAGCGAGCGAAAAGGAACTGGTTGACCTGTGCAGGGCGTCGCTGGCCGGTTACAAGAAACCCAGGAAAGTCTTTTTCCTCAATGAATTGCCGAAAAACCCGAGCGGGAAAATCCTGAAACGGGTATTGCGGGAAAACCTGGCCGGCAAGCCGGCATGAAGACCGACGACCAGTTTGTCGCCAGGCTGCTCGACCGGGACAGGCCGGGTATTGCCCGGGCCATTTCGATGGTGGAAGCCGGGGGCGAAGCGGCGCGGCGGTTGCTCGACAACATCTACCCGCGTACAGGCCGCGCCTACCGGGTGGGCATCACCGGCCCTCCGGGAGCCGGCAAATCCACCCTGGCCGGAGAGATCGCCCGGACCCTGCGTCAATCCGGTCACACAATCGCGATCGTGGCCGTTGACCCGACCAGCCCGTTCACTTCCGGCGCGCTGCTCGGCGACCGGGTACGCATGGCCGACCTGGACAACGACGAGGACGTGTTCATCCGCAGCATGGCCACACGGGGCACGGGAGGCGGTCTGGGCGCAAGCACCGCCGACGCGGCCGACATATTTGACGCGGCCGGCTTCGATTACATATTCATAGAGAGCGCAGGCGTAGGCCAGACCGAGCTGGACGTGCGCCACCTGGTCGACACGACCGTGGTGGTACTGGCGCCCGAGGCGGGCGACCAGGTCCAGGCGGCCAAGGCGGGCCTGATGGAAATCGCGGACATCTTCGTGATGAACAAATGCGACCGGCCCGGCAGCGGCACGGCCATGCAGTCAATACAATCGGCGCTGAGCTTCAGGAACCATGGCAGCGAGCACTGGCAGACCAGGATCATTGAAACCGTTGCCAGCGAGTCCCGGGGCGCGGCCGAACTGGTTGAGGAGATCTTGCGTCATAAAACCTGCCTGCAAACAACGAATAAACATGCCGAACTCCTGCAAAAGCGGGTTGAGCGGAGATTGCGCGGCAGTATCCGGCACGCGGTGGACAGGCAGGTATGGTCGTCTGAAAACGAACAATGCCTGGAGGATGCGCTGCCGCAAATCCTGTCCGGGAAGCTGGCGCCGGCTGATGTAGTGGCGCAAATATGTACCAACATCACAGCGCCGGGGAAAACTGATGAGTGACAGCTACACGGCGCCGCTGGATGACTCCTTGTTCATCCTGGAACGCGTCATCCGCTGGGACAGGTTGTTCGATCTACCGGCCTATCGGCACGCCGACAGTGACCTGGCCGGGACGGTGCTGACTGAAGGCGCAAAATTCTGTGAGCAGGTGCTGGGACCCATCAACGCCATCGGCGATGAGCAGGGCAGCGTGCTCCAGGCAGGCAGGGTGAAAACGCCGGACGGTTTCAGGGAAGCATACCGGGAATTCACCGCGGCGGGCTGGCCCGGCCTGGACATGCCGGAAGAATACGGCGGCCAGCAACTGCCGCTGACCGTACAGGTCGCATTCGCGGAGATGATGAACGGCGCCTGCCTGTCATTCGCCATGCTGCCCCTCATGCTGCGGGCCGGTTCCAGGCTATTGATCGACCATGCCGATGAGGAATTGAAGCAGCGAGTCGTCCCGAAACTGGTAAGCGGTGAGTGGGGCGCGACCATATGTATCACCGAAGCCCAGGCGGGTTCGGACGTCGGCCGCATCAGGACCCTGGCCAGGCCCGAGGCCGACGGCAGTTACCGGCTTAGCGGTACCAAGATATTCATCACCTACGGCGACCAGGACTTTACCGAACAGATAATCCACCTGGTGCTGGCCAGGACGCCGGACGCGCCGCCCGGGACCAGGGGGATCAGCCTGTTCCTGGTGCCCGGGATATTGTTTGACTCCGGGCAGACTAACGGCGTACGAGTGGAGCGACTGGAAAAGAAGATGGGACTGAAGGCTTCGCCCACCTGTGTGCTGAACCTGGAAGACGCAACGGGCTATCGCATCGGTGAACAAAACAGGGGCCTGAATGCGATGTTCACCATGGTAAACCTCATGCGCCTTGAAGTGTCCGTACAGGGCCCGGCTATCGGCGCCGCAGCCACCGCCAAGGCGCTTGAATACGCCCGGGAACGGCCCCAGGGCGGCCCGCCCGACGCCGGGGCGGTGCGTATCATGGAACATGCGGACGTGAGACGCATGTTGCTGATCATGCATTGCCGGAACATGGCGATGCGCGCCCTGGTATTTGAGGCCGCGAGCAATCTTGACATTGCCCAGAACGGGACGGATGAAGATGAACGGCGCCGGGCCCTGCAACTGGCCGAATACCTGTTGCCGGTATGCAAGGCCTGCGGTTCCGAAGCAGGGTTCGAGGTGGCCAGCATGGCCGTGCAGGTGTTCGGGGGACACGGGTATATCACCGAATCAGGCGTGGAACAGTATGTGCGGGATGTGCGGGTTGCCGCTATCTATGAAGGTACGAACGGCATCCAGGCGCTGGACCTGGTAACGCGCAAGCTGCTGCGCGACCAGGGTGCCAGGTTCTGGATATTGGCAGACAGGATCACGGCGACACTGGCGGGGACCGGGACTGCGGAGCAGACTGCACAGATACACCAGGCGACCCAAACCGGACTTGCAGTACTGGAACGCTCCACGCAATTCGTCCTGCAACTGGCCGGTGAGGGACGGCAGCGCGATATGGAGTTTATTGCAAAGGACTACTGCCAACTGACCGGCCTGGTTGCCGGCGCCTGGATGTGGTTGCGGATCGCCCGCGCCGGCGCTGATGCTGACCAGGACGACCTGCTCAGCCACGGCAACTGCGCCAGGTTCTATGCGGAATACCTGATGCCAGAGATGCACGCGCTGGCGCACCGGATCAACATTGACTTTAACGGGTCGGATTGATCTCCATCTGCCAAGATACAAAAAGTATGTTTTACAGAGTACTTTTTCTGTCACTGGTTATAGTGACGCCGGTCTTAACGGGCGGCCAGATCGGTAGCGCGGAAATCAAGCATTCTCAATCGGGTTCCTCAAAAAATACCGACAGTGCCGCAAGGAAGATCCACTTCAGGGCATTTACAATTGATACACACATAGACGTGCCGGAAAATTTTTCCGGCCTGCGCCTGGATTCGGATAATGACGGGATTAACCAGGCAAATATCCCAAAAATGATAAACGGTGGATTGGATTTGGTCTTTTTCTCGGCCGCTGTTGGACAAAGACCCAGAAATATTGACGCCTATCGGGCTGCTTACGCTGAGGCAGTGAAAAAAATATCATCAATCAATCGGTTAAATGATTTATACCCGGAGCATGTCAGTGTGGCGACCTCCCCGGAACAGGCCCTTGACATCCACCGGGCGGGTAAACTTGTTGCGGCAATAGGACTGGAAAACGGATTTCCGATTGGAAAGAAAATTGAGAATTTACATACATTCCATGAACTCGGGGTCAGTTATATAACGCTGACACATCTTGGTCATAATGATATCGCCGATTCCGCAAATCCTGTTGCGGAGCTTGGAGATGAAGAAACCGAACACAATGGTTTGAGCCCTTTTGGACGCCGGGTGGTAGCAGAAATGAACAGGCTTGGGATGATGGTTGATGTCTCTCACGCATCGAAAAAAGCAATGCTGGATATCGTCAAGGCCAGTAAAGCGCCGGTGATAGCCTCTCATTCGGCGGTTTACGAGTTACGTGGAGTAAAACGGAATATGGATGATGAACAATTATTTGCGTTAAAGAAGAATGGCGGCGTGATCCAGATTGTCGGATACAGTGATTATCTGCGGGCGACAGAGCCGGGAAGACAGGAGGAAGTCAAAATTGCCTCACGTCAGGTCGGGCTTGTTTCGCATATGGATTGGGTCAATGCTACCAATGACCAGTATATCCGGTACTCAAATTTGTTGCAGGAGATCGACCGGCGATATCCAAGAGCGACCGTGCAGGATTTTGTCGATCATATCGATTACGTCGTCGATTTGATCGGGGTTGATTTTGTGGGGATTGGGTCTGACTTCTATGCGGGTGGTGGTTCAGCGGTAGGAGGCTTGTCGGGTTGGATGGATACTTCCCAGTCACCTGATGTTACTGAAGAGTTGTTGCGGCGTGGCTATACGGAAGAGGATGTAAACAAAATATGGGGCGGAAATTTGTTGCGGGTATGGCGCGAAGTACAAACGGTTGGCAAGGAATCATCATTACGGAAATAAAAGATGAAACCCGCTAAACTACGTAAAGTGTAAATGGGGAACCGGGGGATTACCATGAAAAAAATTACACACCTGTCTGTACTGTTACCGCAAGTCATTTTCCTGCTGTCCGGGGTTGCCGGAGTTCAAGGTGTCGCAGGCCAGGAGGACGTTTCAAGCAATGCCGGCGGCGCGGAAGGCTTAACGCTGGAAGAAGTGATTGTTACCGCGCGCCGGCGGGAAGAGAGTTTACAGGATATTCCCGCGAGTATTACCGCGTTTACCTCGGAAGATATATTACGCAATAACATTGATGATATTAAGGACTACTTCAGCAAGACACCCAATGTGAGCTTCACCGAGGCAGGAACCAGGGGAGAGCGATCAATCAGCATCCGCGGCGTCAGTAACATCGGGGGAGACGTCAATGCGCTGGCGTTTTATATGGATGAGTTCAATATCGTCAATGGTCCGCAAACCGGAAACACAGGTAATACGAACGGCAGTGTCAATCCACAGTTGATCGACGTGGAGCGCATCGAGGTGCTGCGCGGGCCCCAGGGTACTTATTTCGGCCGTAATGCAACCGGGGGCGCGGTAAACATCACGACCAAAAAGCCCGGCCCCGATTTTTATGGAGAGTTGAATGCCGGTTATGGACGACTGGATACGTGGGAAGTATCCGGAGTTGTCAATGTGCCGGTAGCAGAAGATACGCTTTATTTTCGCACGTCTGCATATTACCAGGAGAGTGACGGGTTTGTTGAAAACGTCAATCCGGTAGGAGGAGGTAGTGATACCGAGTTCTTTACTTATCGAGGCGCCTTGCGATTTACTCCCAGTGACGAGGTGCTTATTGATTTATCCGTAAATTACACCGAGGAGGAACAGGGTATTCCCGAAGTGACGCACGATGGCAACCTGAGCGGTGGTTCCGCAGGATTGTCTGCCGCCGGTGGATTTCCCGGAGGGATTAATGAAGTGGGGTTCTATCCCTCGAACCTGGACAAGGTCAACTATGACCTGCGCGAACAACAGGAAAACCGTTTTCTGACCCTGGTTGGCCGGGTTGAAATAGATGCGGACTGGTTCAGGATCACCAGCATTTCAGGTTATCTCGATACAAGATTCGAAAGTGATGATAACGACCTGGATAGCACCAGCCATGGATTCCTGGACCAGGACCGTGTAGTCGACACCGATACGTTCAGCCAGGAAATCCGTTTGTCCGGAGGGGTGAACGACGCTGTTTCGTGGGTGGTCGGTGGTATTTATGCCGAGGATTTTCGTAATTACATATTCTCGGTGGTCCCAGGGACCGCAGGGTTTCTTGGTTTGCCCCCGGGATTTCTCATCGATACCGGAGACATTATATTTGAGACTGAATCCTGGGCAGTATTCGGTGAACTCAGTTGGGATATTACAGACCGTCTGACCGTGACAGGCGGCGGCCGGTATTCCGAGGATACCGTGTTTCAACGGGTTGAAGGGGTCAATTTCGGGAGACCGGATGTACCGGGAGAGGGAGAGGTTGAATTTGACGATTTCAGTCCGCGGTTTACGGCCACGTTTGATATCAATGACGACCTCACCATCTATGCGGCTGTCTCAAGGGGCTACAAGGCGGGAGGCTTGCAGTTGAACGTCACCCAGCAGTTACCCATATTTGCTTACGATGAGGAAACCATCTGGAATTATGAAGGCGGTTTCAGGTACGCCGGTCTGAACGGCAGGTTACGCGCCAGCATTACCGGGTTTTACATGGACTGGAACGATTTGCAGGTTTCAACGAATGTCAACATCATCGATCCCGTCACAAACGAGATCACGTTCCTGAACGTGACAAACAACGCCACAGGCGCAACCAGCAAGGGCGTTGAATTCGATTTTCGCGCCTTGCCGGCCGAAAATTTCGAAATAGGCGCAAGCGTCGGATACATGCGCGCAAAATTCGGCAGTTTTACCGATGCAATCGTGTTGGGCAGGACGGTCGATTTATCGGGGGAAGAGATACCCCGGGCGCCGAAGTGGACGGTGAGCCTGGATGGGGAGTACCGGATTCCGCTGGCGACCCTTGGTGAAGGGTTCCTGCGCGCAGAATGGAGTTACCGCTCAAAGAGCTACCCCTCACTCGATGACCATATTCCAATTACCATCAATCCGCAGCAACACGTCGCATCAGGATTTGACCTGTTGAATCTTCGCGCCGGGATTGTTGCAGATAAATTCCGGATTGATGCTTACGTGGAAAACCTGCTTGATGAGGTCTATACCACAACTTCCGCCGGGTTTGGATTTGCCGGCGCCAGATTTCATCCTACTTATCGAACATACGGGGTAAAATTCAAGTACCTGTTCAATTAACTCATGATATTCCCCACCCGGGGGATACTGCTGTCACAAGCAGGGGGAATCACATAGCCCTCCTTCTCAATTGGCAGCCTGTGAGTCGTTTTATCCGTTACATCGCCATGATTGGCTCAATGGCGGTAATTCCCTGTTTCCGGGACAAGCGTGCCTGATATGGCGCTGGTGTCACCGGTAATGAAAATCACGATAAATCGAAAGTGGTGGATTGTCATCGCAATACTGGCGTGCTTGAGCATCCTGGGCATTCATCAACATCGGGGGAAGCTATACCGGCACCCGTATGATGTAGAGAAAGCACGACTCGCTGAACTGCCGGCCATATCGCCGTGGGCTGAAGCAGACACGGTTATCGTCAATGTCAATCTGGTCCCGATGACTTCGGAAGCCGTTCTGCCGGACCATTCAGTGTCTGTTCAGCAGGGTAAAATCATTGATGTGAGGCAAGATCTTGACTTTGATCCGGCTGACGGGGTCAGGATTATCGACGGAACGGGAGGGTATCTGACACCGGGTCTGGCGGACATGCATGTACATATGGATGAAAATGTGTTCAGCCACAGGTTATTTCTGATCAACGGTGTAACCAGCGTGCGGGAAATGAGCGGCAGCGGGAAGATACTGGATTGGAAACGCGCAGTGGCAGACAATGAAATTATCGGTCCTGACATTTATACAACCGGGCCCATTCTGCGGGGTAACGAAGCGTGGTTGACCGCGACGCGGAATGCAGCAGTTGCAGTTTCAGCCGAGGATAAATGGGGAACTATTGAACCCGGGAAACAGGCAGATTTTATATTGTTGTCAAAAAACCCGTTCCAGGATATTAACCATTCAACGAGTATAATCGGTGTTATGAAAAAAGGACGCTGGTTCGATAATGAAGCCCTGAAAAAATTACGTACTGAAATCAAAAATGCCGTTGATTGAAGTGCGGCCACATAATTGATCTTGCGAGGATTACACATGAGCAACTGCCAACCGATGAAAAGGCGAACGCTGTTAAAACATGGCGCTGCCATTGCGGTGGGTACGACAGGATTCCCCATGATCAATACAGGCTTTGCCAGGGCAGGGTCAGCGGACAATATAAAATACTCGACCCGGGCAATAGATCTGGTAAAACAATCTTTCACCGTAGATCTGAAGCATGCCCTGAGTTTATATCCAAAAACCGTGGAAACATATTTGACGGATCCCGACAGCTTCGACGAGGAAATCTGGCAGGAATTTCGTGATTCCGGTTTGAAAGTAATTCAAACAACGGTCGAAACTATCAAAGACACATTGCTTGACTACGCTTTGCACAATAGTTTTCTGGCCAGCAAACAGGATTATTTCGTGCGAATTGACAGTGTAGATGATTTCGGTAAGGTCGTTGCCGGTGGTAAAATCGGCATGATTTTAGGGTCGGAAAATTCCGCGCATTTTCAAACTCTGGATGATATCGATCGGTATTATCATCTCGGGCAGCGACTTTCTCAATTGACATATAACTCACGCAACCTGATTGGCTCTGGCGCTACCGAGCGTTCTGATGGAGGCTTGAGTGATTACGGTGTGTCGGTTGTAGAGAAGATGAACAGGATTGGTATGGCGATAGATTTGTCTCATTGCGGCGACCGGACTACCCTTGATGCATTATCGCTCAGCAAGAGGCCGGTACTGATTACGCATTCCGTCGCGCGTAAATTAAATCCGTCACATCCGCGCACCAAGTCGGACGAGGCCATTCGTAAAATGGCCAGGACCGATGGCGTAATGGGCATCGGATTTTTACGTGTCTTTGTCCGGGACAGGGAACCCACGACCCTGGAGCATGCGCTTGACCATTTTGAGCATGTCATCAGGCTGGTAGGAATTGATTACGTCGCTATCGGCAGCGATATAGCCCTATATGGCTATGATTCTCTTCCAAGGGAATATGTTGAAGCTACAAAATCAAACCTTAAACCGGGAACTTACAAATTTAGAGAAAAGGACGACATAGAAGGACTTAACCATCCAAAGCGAATCTACGATTTGACCGAAGGGTTAATCCGGCGTGGTTACAATGATTCGGATATCAGTCTGATACTTGGAGGAAATGCGAAACGTGCAATTTCAGCCGCATGGAATTCTTAAAGCCCCGTTTTCGATAGCAAAAAAGGGGTTTTAAGGGTAAATTACAGGCGTATATGACACATAAAACGAACTAAAACAGACAGTTACGCCGGTCCGACCCTAATCAGGTCAGTTTCAGGATTGCGACGGCGAGGCCGACTACACCCAGGTTAATACCAAACATCCACTTTATCAGCCTGGTTTCCATATTCGCCAGACTGGTTTGCATGTTTGCCATATCCAGTTTTGTCGCCACCTGTTCGCTTTGGGCCACGTCGTTTGCCGCCTCATTTGCCAGTTGTTTATCCACGCCGGCTGCTACCAATGCATTGTAAAGCGCGATGCTACTCATTGTTATCTCTCCATAGTTCCAGCCCGCACATGTCACCAATTGATGCGCCCTCGCTTGTCTTTTTGCCGCCAGCGGGCACGTGCTCCCTCAACCGTATAACCCGATACGCTTTCGGTCGCAGGCACCCGCTGACGGCAAAAATCCGGTGCGATCTTCGCATCAATTGGTGACATATGCGGGCTATCGTTTAACCAAAGGTTCATCTGGTATGCTTGCTGTCGCGTTCCCTCATTCCTGTCTCGGCAGCATTATAATATGCTCATATAAATAATTTCAATCCCTGTCGAAGACAAATCTGTCCTTTTCCCTCCGCACCGGCGGCTTGATGGTCGGGCGGCCTTTCTGGAGTTTGCCCAGGGCGTAGCCTTGTACCTTGGCGGCCCGGGTGATGATGGTGAATTTCATCAGCCAGCCGCTGGCTGTCGCCAGGATACAGGCCAGCAATGCCAGGGGTTGCAGCAGGTCCGGCCACACGATGACCGTGGCCAGCAACAGCAGGGGCAGGGCGTTGCCCAGGATGACTTGCGGCCTGTTGATACCCTCAAGAATCTTCAGGGCGGCCGGGGGCGCGTTATTGGCCGCCAGCCGTTGCCGGTAATGGTTCCAGCTTACCAGGCGCCAGGCCAGCAATCCCATCAGCAGGTACAGCAGCCACATCTGCCCGGCGCCGGAGAATATCAGCAGGATGGACAGGATGGCCGCGCCTTCCGCCAGGCCGGTGCTCATGATCAGCGGCGCCACTGCCGGTTCGCGCCAGGCCGGGATGCCCTTGCTGGCCCGCAGGATCCTGCCCTGGCAGTACAGGAACAGGAAACCCAGCAGTCCCGCGGCTGCAAGCAGAGTCGGCGCCTGCATCAGTACACCCGTGAAGGTCGCGGCAAACAACAGCACGGAGACGGACGCCTCCCGGGTCATCCAGGAGGTCTGGGGGTGGAAAAAGACATGCAGGAAACGCCACGGGCGGCCGATCTCCAGCCACACCAGGAACAGTCCCAGGCCCACGAATACCAGCGCGGCCAGGCCGATGACCAGGTTCGGCGTGCCCGGCCAGGATGCGATGGCGGCCATGAGTATCAGGGCGCCGCCGCTGCCGCCGAACATGAAATTGCCCGCGGCGCGCCAGTCCCACTGGGTCTGTAGTACATTACCGAAAGTATTGTTTTGCATACTTACCTCAACAAATTTCGGGGTCAGAGTAAAATTTCTGACGAAATTCTTACTCCGACCCCAGATATCTGCTGTTAATCCTGTCCATCCTGTACATCCATGTTAATTGCCTCTGTCTGCCGTCTCCTGTCGTCCGCATCCCACAGGTAGTAAAAGCCCGGCTCGGTGCCCAGTTCCGCGTGCATCTGGAACCAGGTGTTCTCCGCCAGCAGTTCGGAGACGTTGCTGTTCTCGTCCTCGATGTCGCCGAAACTGAGGGCGTCGGCGATGCAGGCGTTGACGCAACCCGGCGTGGCCTCGGGGTCGATGCCGGGTGTGAGTCCCTGTTCGACGCCGGCGTCTACCCGGTCCGAGCAGAAGGTGCATT
This sequence comes from Gammaproteobacteria bacterium, assembly GCA_028819495.1. Lineage (GTDB taxonomy): Bacteria > Pseudomonadota > Gammaproteobacteria > Eutrophobiales > Eutrophobiaceae > JAAXHV01. The sequence goes on from JAPPLI010000154.1 coordinate 11,663, forward strand.
TCTGCGCCACGCCCAGGGTGCGCTCATCGAAACGCTTGGCTTCGTTCTCGGTGGGCAGGTCGCCGTAGGCGAATTCCGGCCGGTCCACCTTGTAGCGGGCCTGGTAGGGGCAGGCCACGGTGCAGTAACTGCAACCAATGCACAGGTCGTAATCGATGGTGACGATGCCGTCCTCCCGCTGTGCCGTGGCGGTGCTGGGACAGACATGCATGCAGGGTGGGTCCGCGCAGTGCTGGCAGCCCACCGGCATGAACAGGCGTTGCACGTCGGGGAACTCGCCCCATTCCACGTCCAGCACCTTGCGCCACTGCACGCCCGGCGGGGTGGCGTTGGTGTGCCTGCAGGCCGCGGTACAGGTCTGGCAGCCGACGCAGCGGTTCAGGTCCGCGATCATCACGTAACGGGTCATAGTCCTGCTCCCGGCAAGGGGACAAGGGGACGGATTTTAAATCCGTCCCCGGATAAACCGCGATCATTAATTTGCCAAGTCATAGTCCTGCTCCTATCCGGGTGACATACACCTTGGTGCCGTCGATACTGGAACCGCCGCCATCCAGGGAATCCACGTTCATGGGGACCAGGGCATTCAGCCCCGGCCGTTTCAGGTCCTTGGCGAACGGCATCTTCCACTGGCCGAACTGGGCGATCATCACCACCACGTCGGGTCGAACCCCCTGGCGCAGGCGGGCATAGCCGCGGGTGGAGTTGACCGGCGAGGTGACCTCGATAAGGTCGCCGTCCTCGATACCCATCTCTCTTGCCTTGCCGGCATTCATGACGATACCGTCGTGGCCGTACACGTTGTCCGCCACTTCCTTTATCAGTTGTATACCGACGTTGCCGCCCCAGGCGTACTGCATGCTGCGGCCGGTCAGCAGCCAGAACGGGTAGTCCGAGGCCTTGACATCGTGGTTGCGCTCGATGATCTCGTCCCAGAGCCTGTTCAGGTCCTCGAATTCCGGCAGTGGTTTGTATTCTTCCAGTTGCTTGTCCCACCAGTGCACCCCGGTCTCGTGCAGGCGGTTGGCCAGTTGCTTGCCCATGCGGTAATAGCGTTCCTGGTAGGGCAGTTCAAAGCGCAGTTCCAGGTCTTCCAGCTTGTGGTACAGGTACCAGTTCAGGCGCGAGTAGGGGCGGGTCTTGAAGCCGTTTTGCCGGAACCAGTCCAGGTCCAGGATCTCCTTGCCGCCGGTCAGGTCGTGGCTGGCGGCCTTGCTCACAGCGTTCCAGATCTCGTCCTGCGAATGTTCCCTGTCAAGTTCCAGGGAGAAGTCGTAATCATCAGTCTGCAGGGGGATGCCGCAGACGCCGGCGTTGATGGCGCCGTTATAGGCTTCCAGCAGACCGGTGCGCCTGGCCAGTTCGTTGGCGATCCAGCTGAAGTCCTTCGCCTCGTGCAGCGGTTCTATAACTGCCTGGCGCAGGGCCCAGCCTTCGGACTCCCAGTGGTTCTCCATGTAATGACCGCCGCCGATCCGGTGTAACTGGTCGCTCTCCAGGTCGGTCGCCTCCGGCATGATCACGTCGGCGAAGTGGTTGCTCTCGTCCAGTGTGTAGGCGAACGCGGCGGTGAACGGGAACTCCGCCATCACGTCGGTCATTTTTTCCGTTTCCGAATGGGATATGGCGGGATTGCACTTGTAGATGAACCAGATGTCCGGCGGGTTGGGCTTGGGCCAGCTTTCCGCGGCCCGGCCCTGTAACCGCAGCCAGGCCAGGGTAGTGGAACCGAACAGTTGCGCGCCCATCTTGTCGCCGCCCATGGGGGTCAGGGCATTGTGGGCATGGCGGGTAAAGGGGTTGGCATCCCAGCCTTCCTTGTCGGTCGGGGTGAACGTATGGGTCATGAAGCCGTCTTCGCCAACTTCCACCGTCAGCGAGCGTTCCCAGTCCGTATCGCCGGCCACGTGAGTGGTGCTGCCCAGCATGCCGCCCGGCACCTCCAGGGCGCCCACCAGCACCTGCATCATGGTATGGGCCCAGACGCATTCAAACGCGCCCCAGCCGTTGTTGACGGATTTGCCCAGTACTGTCGCCACCGGGCGGAACGGCAGTTCGCGCCCGTCCACGATCTCGGTCTCGCCGATATGGGCGTGGGACAGGTACTCGTTGGTGATGCGGCGGATGGTCGCGGCCGGGACTTCGGAAATCTCCTCTGCCCATTCCGGGGTCTTGTCGGCCAGCAGTTGCCTGGTCTTTTCCAGCCCGGTCGCGCCCTCGACGCTGTCGTAACGCCAGGTCTCGTCATCGGCGCCGATCTCGATTGCGCCGGTCACGGTGAATGTCCCGACCAGGGCCGGGTCTGTATCAGCCCGGTCGTAAGGCACTGCCGTGTTGGTATTGTTGTCCCACATCAACGGCTTTTTTGTCTCCGGCTCGCGCAGGTAGAACCCGTTGGGTCCCACCAGGTAGGGCGATGCGGTGCGGTTCTTCAGGAACGGCACGTCCAGCTTGTCGATGGGGGTCTCGTGCAGCAGCACGTGCAGCATGGAATACAGCACCGCGTTGTCGGTCTTGGTCTTGATGGGGATCCATTCCGCGGCATTGGCGCCGGTCACGGACAGGTGCGGCTCGAACTGTATGCGTTTCATGCCGCGCTTGCGGGCGTCGGCATGGCGCCGCACCCCGGTCACTCCCCCGGAAGCGTCGATGTTCATGCCGAAGGAAATGATGTATTCGCAACGGGGCGTATCCGGCAGGATGGTAAAGGCCCGGTGCCAGAGTTCGCCGAACATGTGCTCGGTGTGGTAACACTTGACCGTGCCGCCGGCGCCCAGGCTCTGGTCGAATGGCCCCCAGGCGAACAGCAGCGCCGGGAAACTGCCCATGTACTTGAAGGGGGTGGCCGCTCCGCCCGTGGTGAAGGCCAGGCGCGGGTTGCCGTTCTCGTCCATGACACCCTTGGCCCGGGTCGCGTTCATCTTCTCCGCGACGATATCCAGGGCCTCGTCCCAGCTTATCTCCACCCAGCCCGGGTCCTCGTGCCGGCCTTTCTTCGGGTTGGTGCGTTTCATGGGCCGCTTGATGCGGTCGGGGTTGTACAGTTTCTGCACCAGTCCGAACGGCTTGACGCAGACCTTGCCGTCGGCGGGGTGTTCTCCCTTCAGGTCGAAATTGGGCTCTATTTTGGTGGCAACGCCGTCAACGGTCTCGACGGTCAGCAGGTCGGGACCGTTTACGCACTGGTAACAGTAGGTGGAAACCCGTTTGACTTCGGGTTCAACTTTGGCATGCATCCTTCGTTCCCCTTGTTTATTCACATGGACGTACAGGATTATCGATTCACATGGATGTACAGGATATACAGGATATTAAATTCAATAAACTGATACCTCCTGCAAATGCTGAAGCCTGTCAATTGTAATTATAGACCACCAACTATTGTATATCGATGACGCCTGAATTTCACGCATAAAAAATCCTGTGTATCCTGTACATCCATGTTAATTTCAAGTCAGGCATCGACCACCGCGGTTGCGGTAATCTCGATCAGGAATTCCGGCATGGCCAGGGCATCTATGCCCAGCAGGGTGTTGGCCGGCAGGTGATCCGGGTCGAAATAGCGGCTCATGGCCGCGCCGATGGCGGGTATTTTATCGGGGTCGTAATCCACCACGTAGACATCCAGGCGCACCACGTCCTTCATGGTGGCGCCCGCGGCGGCCAGGGCGGATTTTATGTTCTCCAGGGCCTGGGCTGTCTGCTGTTCGAGGTCGTCTCCGCCGACGAGATTCATGTCCTTGTCCCAGGCGGTCTGTCCGGCGCAGTGGATGATCTTCGTTCCGGTGGAGACCACGACCTGGGAAAAACCGTATTGCGCCGAAGGCCAGAGGTCATCGGGCTGGATATGCTGATTTGCCATGATTCACCTTGTTCAGTTGTGAAATTGCAACGCTGTCGTCAAAAGAGTTGCCGTCAGGTTATTGTTATAGTATATTTGCATCGTTTACACGTAAGCTTTTTTATTGTATAACGCACAAGTTATAACTACAACGCCAGGTTTTTTTCGGAGAGAAGGGGAAAGTCATGATACGTATTCCAGTTACCGGTTCAGCCAGCGTGCTGAAACTCTCATTAATCGCGTTCCTGCTCAGCCCAGCTACGTTGGTGTGGGCACAGGGCAGCGCACTTGAAGAAGTGATCGTCACCGCGCAGAAACGTGAGGAGTCCATCCAGGACGTCGGCATCGCCATCACCGCGTTTTCCGGCGAGCAACTGGATGCCCTGGGCATTACCGACAGCACCGCCATCGCCGAGTTCACCCCGGGCGTACATATATCCGGCAACAACGCCGGCTATACCCAGCAGTTTACGATCCGCGGCGCGACACAGAACGATTTCAACGACCTGGCGGAGGCGCCGAATGCAGTGTATGTTGACGAAGCCTACCAGGCGGCCGGACAGGCCCAGTTGTTCTCCCAGTTCGACATGGAGCGGGTGGAAATACTGAAAGGTCCCCAGGGCACCCTGTTCGGCCGTAACGCGACGGGCGGACTGGTGCACTATGTCACCAAGAAGCCGACCGACGAATTTGAGGGTTATGGCGATTTCCAGTACGGCCGTTATGACACCATACGTTTTGAAGGCGCGGTCAGCGGCCCCCTGACCGAGGGTATCAAGGCCCGGGTCTCCGGCTTTTACCGCAGCAATGACCCGATCCTGAAGAATGTGTTCCAGCCCCAGAATGTCGCCCAGGGGTTTCAGCCGTTGATAGGAAATGCCGGCATACTGGGTGGTACGGGCACTCTGAATGGTTCGATGGATGGCCAGTCAGACCTGTGGTCCGAGGATTCCTACTCAATCCGAGGCCAGGTGTTGCTGGAGCCCAGTGAAGACGTTGATATTGAATTCAAGGTACAGTACGCCGAGCGGCAGACTTCTTCCGGGCCCTACCAGAACGTTGCCACCATCAGCGAGGTCGATGCAAAGGGCCGGGTGGTCAACACCCTGTTCTCCAACGCACAGACCAACCCCAATTCCTGCGAACAGTTGATTGTCGGCACCACCGACTGTGTCCCCGGAGGGTCAGCGCTGGACCTGGATTTTGACGACTTCAGGCCGGGGCCGGATACCGATTTCTTCGGCTATAAGGACCCGGACGGCACCGAGGGGCTGACTATGTCTACCGACCACGCGCTGTCCGATTATGATACCTACCAGACCTGGAGTGTGACAGGCAAGGTGACCATAGACTTTGATTTTGCCACCCTGGTTGCGGTGCTTAACTACTCGGACCAGGATAAGGACACCTCCCTGGACGTGGATGCAGGCCCGGGACCGCAGTTTATCGTGACCGGGGATTCAATCATCGACTGGTATACCCAGGAGATACGGTTGGAGGGTGATACAGACCAATACCGCTGGATCCTCGGCACCTACCTTATGAGTATCGACGCCGAGTTCTCCCAGAACCTGTCCGACACAATCGGCGGATTAAATACCTTCGCGACCCTGTTTTCACCATGCGTAGGGGCAACATTTGGTGGAGTCAGTCCGTTGCCGGCAAGTTGCAGCCAGTTCTGGGATACCTCGTTCGATGCGTTCCTGAAGACAAAATCCTTCTCCCTGTTCGGCCAGGTGGATTATGACCTGACCGAACAGTTGATGTTCTCCCTGGGCGCCCGCGCCATCTGGGAGAAAAAGGATTATGAGTTTAACAGTAACTTCTTCATCAATACCCGGGACGCAACTGTAGAAGGACTGCGCAGTGGAGACACGCCGCTGAGCCCCACGCCGTTCCCTTACCACGAGGAAGAGACAGACGATTTTCTCTGGTCCGGTAGAGCCGGCCTGCAATTTGCCGCCACTGACGACCTGATGCTCTATGCCAACTTCAACCGCGGCGTCAAGGCAGGCAGTTGCAACTCTCCCTTGCTGACGTTCCTGTTCCCGGAAGAATATTGTTACGACGAAGAGATATTGCTGGCCTACGAGGCAGGCTTCAAATCCACCATCATGGACGGCAGAGCGCGGGTTAACGGTTCATTTTTCTATTACGACTACTCCGACTACCAGGTATTTCAGTTCATCGGCACTTCCGGCGCCGTGTACAACGCCGATGCGGAATACTACGGCGGTGAGGTGGAAGTCTTTGCCAACCCGGTGGACAACCTGGACCTGATATTGGGTATCGCCTATCTCGACCCGACGGTGAAAGACGTGAGCGTGGCTGCAGCGTTCGAGCCGGACGGCAGCATCAGCCGGGTAATCCGTGATGTGGAGCCGTCGTTCACCCCGGAGGTGCAGTTCAACGCCCTGGGCCGCTATACCATGCCCCTGACAGGGGTGGGTGGCAGTCTTGCCCTGCAAGTGGACGGCAATTATGCCTCGTCCGCGTACCACAACATCAATAATTTTGATACCCACTACATGAAAAGCTACTGGCGCGGCAATGCCAGCCTGTCCTGGTACAGCGCCGACGAGCGCATAGAGGTGACCGGCTTTATCGATAACTTCTCCGATTCCCGCAATCAGAATATCGGCTTTGAACTGGCTGCCATCTGCGGTTGCGACGAGCAGTCCTTCGGCTGGCCGCGCACCTATGGCGTCAAGCTGAGATACAATTATTTCTGAGCCTGCGGGCGTCACCAGGCTGTTGCAAAAACCGGGGACTTCCCCGGTTTTTGTTTTTCAGGGAGCAGTTTCTGAAATTGTAATGCCGGGTAATTATTTCTATACTTAGAATTCACCAAACTCAGAGGCTCTCTTACGAGCTGGGGGGACAGAGTAATGGTCGACAGACTGATTGCCGTTTCAAAAGGCGCATGCATATATTCCCTTATCTTTTTGCTTTTTGGTTACAACGCGCCGGGTCTGACGCAAGGCGGAATCCTGGAAGAAGTAATCGTCACCGCGCAGAAACGCGAGGAGTCCATCCAGGACGTAGGCATTGCCATTACCGCGTTTTCCGGCGAGCAACTGGATGCCTTCGGTTTTACCAACAGTACCGAGTTGACGGCTTTTACGCCGGGCGTGCACATGTCCGGCAACAGCGCCGGACATACCCAGCAGTTCACCATCCGCGGCGCGACCCAGAACGATTTCTTCGACCTGGCGGAAGCGCCTAACGCGGTCTATATCGATGAAGGCTACCAGGCCGCGGGCCAGGCGCAACTGTTTGCCAGCTTCGATATGGACCGGGTGGAAATCCTGAAAGGGCCCCAGGGGACCCTGTTCGGGCGTAATGCCACCGGCGGCCTGGTGCATTATATCACCCGCAAGCCCACCGAAGAGTTCCAGGCTTATGGCGATATGGTCTACGGCAGGTATGACCAGGTACGGTTTGAAGGCGCGGTCAGCGGCGCCCTGTCGGAAAACATCAAGGCAAGAGTGGCCGGTTTTTACCGGCGTCATGACCCGATCCTGAAGAACGTCTTCACGCCGGAAGATCTCCCTCCCACGCCGTTTTACCTGCAGGTTCCTTTCACGCCTTTCGGCGGTCCGCCGCGCGGCCCCCTGAACGGCTCGCTCAGCGGTCAGGATGATACGTGGAACGATGACCAGTATGCGATACGCGGGCAGATCCTGATCGAACCCAATGAAGATGTGGAAATCCTCATCAAGGGTCAGATTGCCGAGTCTACGCTGAATTCCGGTCCGTATCAGCACGGGCCGACCATCGGCGAATATGACTCACAACGCCGGCGGGTCAATGTCTTGTTGTCGAACCACCGCACCAACCCCAATTCCTGTGAAGCCCTGGTAGCGGGGACGACCGACTGTCTGCCGGGAGGCGAGTTCCTTGACCTGGACATCGATAACTTCCGTCCTGCGCCGGATACCGACCTGTTCGGCTACCGCGACCCGGACGGCGCTGAAGGGCTGACTACCTCCACCGACCATGCCGTGGCCGACTTTGACACGACCGATATCTTCGACGTTACCGGCAAGCTGACCTGGGACATGGACTGGGCTACCCTGGTGGTCGTCAGCCACTACGCGGACCAGGAAAAGATACGCAGCCTGGACGTGGATGCCGGTCCTGCGCCGCAACTGCTGGTGACCAGCGATTCCGAACTCGACTGGTTCACCCAGGAAATACGTCTGGAGGGAGAGACCGATCGGTTGCGCTGGATAGCCGGCTTCTACTACCTGAATATCGATGGCGAATTCAGCCAGAACCTGGGTGACACCATCGGCGGCATCAATGTTTTCGGGGCCAGCCCGCCCCCGAACGGCGCAGGCGTCAGCAACCTGTACCTGGAAGGTTCGCTGGATGCATTTCTGGAAACACAGTCCTATTCCATCTTCGGCCAGGTGGACTATGATTTCACCGAACAACTTGAGTTGAACCTGGGCTGGCGCGGTATTATCGAGGAGAAGGACTACGAGTTCTACAGCAACCTGTTCATCAACACCGACGACCGCTGGACGGAAAGCCTGCGCCGCGGCGGCACGCCGCTTGCATCGCTGCTGCCGGATCATATAGAAGACACCTCTGATTTCCTCTGGTCCGGCAAGGTCCAGTTGAACTACACTCCCGGTGACGACCTGTTGCTGTACGCCGGTTTCAACCGGGGCGTGAAAGCCGGGAGTTGCAACGCGCCGGTGCTGACTTTCCTGATCCCGGAGGACTACTGCTACGATGAGGAGGTATTGCTGGCCTATGAAATAGGGTTCAAGTCGACGGTCTGGGACGGCAGGGCCCGAGTTAATGGTGCGGCGTATTACTATGATTATTCCGATTACCAGGCCTTCCAGTTTATCGGCACTTCCGGCGCGGTCTTCAATGCCGACGCTGAATCCCTGGGTTTTGAACTGGAAATCCTCGCCAACCCGGTCGATAACCTTGACCTGATGCTCGGCTTTGCCTATATCGACCCCAAGGTGAAAGACCTGTCCATTGCGCCGGGGGTATTGCGTGATGTGGAACCTACGTTTACACCGGAGGTGCAGTTCAACGCCCTGGGCCGTTATACCTGGCCGGACTCAATCCTGGGCGGTTCCCTGGCGATCCAGGTGGACGGCAACTACGCATCGAGTGCGTTCCACAATATCAACAACTTTGATGCCGACAGGATGCCCGATTACTGGCTGGGCAACGCCAGCCTGACCTGGATAAGCGCTGACGAGCGTTGGGAAGTAGGCGGTTTCATCGATAACTTCTCCGATACCCGCAACATGAACATCGGTTTCTCACTGCCCTTCGTCTGCGGCTGCGACGAGCAATCTTACGGTTATCCGCGCATGTACGGGGCCAGGGTACGCTACAATCATTTCTGACGAAACCCGGGGACAGAACTGAATTCTGTTCCCGTAACATGATTGCACATTAATTCAGTGCCTGCTTCAAGGCGCCGTGCAGGTCATCCTTGAGGTCGGCTACGTCCTCATGGCCTATGGACAGGCGCACCAGGCCGGGTTCGATGCCGGACTGCGCTTTCTCCTCATCCGTCAACCGGTTGTGGGTGGTGGTGGCCGGATGGGTAATGGTACTCTTGCTGTCGCCGAGATTCGCGGTGATGGAGAACAGTCCGGTGTTGTCGATAAGCCGCCATGCCGTTTCTTTCCCGCCGTTAACGACAAAGCTGACAATGCCGCCGAAGTCCTTCTGCTGGCGCTGCGCCAGTTCGTGTTGCGGATGATCATCCAGTCCCGGGTAATAGACCTTTTCTATTCCCGGCCGGCCTCTCAGCCATTCGGCAATCTCCGCAGCATTGCGGCTGTGGGACTGCATGCGCAGTCCCAGGGTTTCCAGCCCTTTCAGGAACACCCAGGCGTTGAACGGGCTCATGGAGGGACCGCCGTACTTGAGGACAGGGTACACGTTCTCTCCCAGCAGTTCGTCGCTGCCCAGCACCGCGCCGCCGATACAGCGTCCCTGGCCGTCCAGGTACTTGGTGGCGGAATGGATGACCACGTCGGCGCCGAGCAGGAACGGCTGCTGCAGGGCCGGCGTACAGAAACAGTTATCCACCACCAGCAGGCAGCCGTGGCGCCGGGCCATCTCGGACAGGCGCTGAATATCGGCTATTTCCGTCAAGGGGTTGGAGGGGGTCTCGAGGTACAACAGGCGCGTGTTTCCGGTAATCGCCGCCTCCCAGGCATCGTAATCGCCGAGCGAGACATAACTGGTTGCGATACCGAACTTGCCCAGGACCTTGTTGAACAGGTTCACCGTCGAGCCGAACACGCTGAGCGAGGAAACGACATGATCGCCGGCTTTCAGCAGACCCAGGCAGGTACTCAGTATGGCGCCCATGCCGGAAGACGTGGCGATACACCGTTCCGCCCGCTCCATGGCCGCCAGCCGTTCCTCGAAGATGCGCACCGTGGAATTGGTGAACCTGGAGTAGATATTGCCCGGTTCCTCCTCGGCAAACCTGGCCGCGGCCTGGGCCGCGTCCTTGAATACATAACTGGACGTCAGGAACAGCGGTTCACTGTGTTCGCCTTCCCCCGTAGGTTGCCGGCCTGCGCGCACCGCCAGGGTATTCACCCCGTACCGGTCAGGATCGATTTTAGCCATATTACCTCCTTGACCCGTTCATTTCCGTATAAAACCTGACGGAGAATAAACAGGCCTGACAGTTGAAACAGCAAGAGACCACCTGTCGAAAGTACATGGCTGAGTGCGTGTTCTACCGCCGGAAGGCATAAAAAAACCCGCATTCAGCTTGGGTGCTAAAGCAGGTCGGTTCTCTTTAGCCGTATTTATAATGCGCCCGCAAGCTGAATATCAAATCGGCGCTTAATCTATGAAGAACGATAATACACAAACAGGTCTGTGTCAATCGTTTCCCCGAATGATGGACGAAAAAGCTTTGCATACTACTCATAAACAGGTAATATTTAGCCCGATTCGGTACCAAGAACAATGAAAGTCTCGTTTTCAGTCAACGGCGCGGCGGTCAGCGGGGACGTCGAACCGCGTACCCTGCTGGTTGATTTTCTCCGTAACGACCTCGGTCTGACCGGCACGCACGTGGGCTGTGACACCAGCCAGTGCGGTGCCTGCGTCGTTCACGTGGACGGCCGCTCGATCAAGAGTTGCACCCTGCTCGCAGTACAGGCCGAGGACACGCAGGTCACGACTATCGAGGGGCTGGCCGACGGCGACACGCTGCATCCCATGCAAGCCGCATTTCGCGAAGAGCACGGCTTGCAATGCGGGTTCTGCACGCCCGGCATGATCATGAGCGCGGTTGACCTGTTGCAGAACAACGCAGCTCCGACGGAAAAGGAGATCCGGGACTGGCTGGAAGGCAACCTGTGCCGGTGCACGGGCTATCACGACATCGTCAGGTCGATACAAACGGCCGCGAAATCGCGGTAAGCACGGCCAGGCAAGAGAGAACGAATCATGTACCAGTTCGATTACCAGGCGCCCGACTCGATTGAAGCCGCGCTGGCGGCGTTGCGCGGAAATGACGAGGCGAAGATCCTGGCCGGCGGCATGACGCTGTTGCCGACGATGAAGCTGCGCCTGGCGCGACCTGATGTACTGATCGACATCAACCGCATCGGATCACTCGCCGGGATCGAGGAGGAGGGCGGGGCGGTCGTGGTCGGCGCTATGACGCGCCATGCCGACGTCGCCGCCTCAAAGCTGGTACGGGATCGCATCCCCGCTCTGGCGGACCTGGCGGAGTCAATCGGGGATCCCCAGGTGCGAAACCGCGGTACGCTGGGTGGTTCCGTCGCCAACAATGACCCCACGGCAGACTATCCGGCCGGGCTTGTCGGTCTCGGCGCCACGGTCGTCACCGACCGCCGCGAGATCACAGCCGACGATTTTTTCACCGACATGTTCGAAACCGCGCTCGATGACGACGAGATCATTACCGCCGTGCACTTCCCGGTTCCCGAGCGCGCCGCTTACATGAAGTTTCCCAATCCCGCCTCGCGCTATGCCATCGTCGGCGTCATGGTCGCGCAGGCCCCCGACGGAATCCGTGTCGCGGTCACAGGGGCCGCGCCCTGCGTGTTCCGGGTGGCGGCAATGGAGGATGCGCTCGGGAAGGATTTCACGCCGGACGCCATCGCGTCCATCACGGTGGACGGCGCCGAATTCAACGAGGACATTCACGCCAGCGCCGGCTATCGCGCCCATCTCGTGAACGTGATGGCCAGGCGCGCGGTGGCCGCGCTGGGCTAAGAGCTTTCGATTGTACTGACTTAGGTTTCTACAACTGGCAGACGGTTGATTATTGGGGCCAGTTCTGTCACCCATGCGATTCGTTATTCCCGACTATCTGAAGCAATTTCAACGGTAATGGATAGGTTTTAATCGTGTTTATGTCGCCCCAGGACCTGGTTTTAGTCCAGATTTCACCCTGTGGATATTGGCTGACCTGTTTGATGTCCTTGGGCCGCAACTGGTTGGTCCATTTAATCTCAACAGGATAGCATTGCCCGTTACTGACATAGGCGACGTCCACTTCACCTCTGGCCTTGATATAATAAGTGGGGAAAAAACGGCGGTGATGCGTGATCACGCTAGCCTCAACCAGGCGGGAGGCCCATTCCGGATCACGAACAAGCGGCAGAATTTGCGAGTTGTAAGGGTCGCCGACCGGATTGACCCAGGCGTGTGCGGCATGGAAGATAAAAGGGTCACAGAACATCAGTTTTCTGGCTTTCTTGGGCGCGGCAACCAGCTTGTCTTCCAGCAGGGCGGACTGTACGAATACGGCGTCCATATTCACCAGCACATCAATATAATCAGCCACCGTTTTAGGATGATCAATGGACAGGTCACGCGCCAAGGCGTTCCATGTAACCTGGGAATTATAGCGTTTGATAATAGCTGTCAAGATTTCACGCAGGTAGCTTTCCTGTTTGTCACGTTTCATCACATCGCCTCTTATCCAGTCCGAATAGGTATTCAACGTAGTTTTATTGATCTGCCCGTACTCGGCCAGATCATTGAGGGCTGTCAAATATCCACCATGCAACAGGTACTGATCAAATTCCTTATAAATTGTATCGAAGGTGTCTGCTTCAACTCCCCCAGGTTGGCAGATAATTTCAGTAACGTTGATGCCCGGATTTTTCAGGTTCAGACATTCCCTGAATGAAAGCGGATACATGTGGAAATCCACCACCTCTGCCCTGCCGCGCCGTCCGGGAAAACGCATGCGCGCATCTCTGATTAAACCCAGGTCCGAACCGGTCAGCACCAGGACGGTCTGCTCCAGCATACCGGCGTCTGCGACGTATTTAACCGCCTTATCCCAATGCCGGATATAGGTTACTTCGTCGATAATCAGGTAGTTGACGGAATCCGTATACGAATCGCCCAGTTGAGCCTGCATCAACCCAAGGAGGCTATGATGATCATCGATAAGTTCGCCGGTGAAAAAACTGATCGATTCAGGCGCAACACCCCGCGCCAGCAATTCATTCATCCACTGTTTCAGCAGGGTCGATTTGCCGATTTGCCGCCCGCCGCCTAAAGTGTAAATACCCGGTGAAGCGGCAGTTAATTCGTCCAGCAGTTGTGAGCGATATTGATATATCTGACGGCTTAGCCGGCGCAATTGAGGGTCTTGTTCAGCAAACCCGGCTGAGTTATCCAGGTGGCTGTTATGAGGCAGAAATCTCGGATCCATACCGCCAGCCTGACATAATGAATAAATTTAGTCAATTTATGATGAATAAATTTATTCATCATATAAAGAAGTTTGCCAACAATAAACGGTTCAGAATTAAGGAATCCGGCAAACTGCCTCTAACTCGGATTTCTCACAGGGCCGCTTGTTGCTATCAGAACCATGTTTGCTATCAATAACTTATGCTAATTTTTTCACAATGACAACATTACATACTGCGCTTTGTCACTCATGGCTGTTGACAAGCCAATCAAACTTTCATGAACAGGTCTCTGCACACCCCGACGGTATGTAATCAGGCACGCTGGGGACAGATTTCAAATCTGTTCCCGAATTTACACAGCAAATAAAACTATTATAAGGGAACCTCTATAAATAGACCATTTCAGGTCTGACCGGGTTCTTTTTCAATA
>JAPPLI010000044.1:0-19822 GCA_028819495.1 Gammaproteobacteria bacterium
CTGTGGGATGAGTATTGGCAACAGGTCGCTTGACCACACTTTCAGTCACACCCGGATGTCTATGAAGAATGGACAAAGCGGGCTGTTCCTGTGCCGGGTGACCTAATCCTGGCGCGGGAGGCGCCAGCGGGAAATGTTGCAATTGTTAATGAAGGTCAAACCGTCTGTTTGGGACAAAGAACGGTACACTTGCGCCCAGACCGCGAGAAGGTTGATCCCCATTTCCTTTGTTACTACTTACTTGCCCCTAATCAGCAGGGCGCTCTGCTGGCTGGTGAGACAGGTGCAACTGCAGGCCACGTGAACTTGCGCGACATTCGACGGTTGAGGCTTGGCACTCTTCCAACGCTGGAACAGCAACGTAGGAAAGGACGCATCCTTTCCGCCTACGACGATCTGATCGAGAATAATCGAAGGCGGATTGTACTGTTGGAGGAATCGGCGCGACTGCTCTATCGCGAGTGGTTCGTCCACTTCCGCTTCCCCGGCTACGAACACGTCAAAATTACCAATGGCCTTCCCGATGGGTGGAAGCGGCGTATGCTTGTTGAACTTGCCGAAGTCATCATGGGTCAAAGTCCCAAATCTCAATTTTATAACGAAGCTGGTGAAGGACTTCCATTTCATCAAGGGGTAACCGACTATGGGTTTCGTTTTATCTCTCATCGCATTTACTCGACAGCAGTTACGAAACTTGCAGAAGCCGGTGACATTCTGGTTAGTGTTCGTGCTCCTGTCGGTAGGATCAACGTCACGCGAGACAAAATTATTCTTGGTCGTGGACTTGCCGCAATCCGGTCACGAACTGATAATCAATCCTTCCTATTCTACGTACTGAAGAGCCATTTTTTCGCTGAGGATATCATTGGTACGGGGGCAATTTTTGCGGCAACGAATAAAAAAGAACTTGAAAGCCAAACCGTGGTTGAGCCATCCAAGAGGGTTCTGGCTATGTTCGAAAAACGGGCAAGAGAAATCGATCGACAGATCACAAATCTTACGGCCCAAAATGAGAAACTCGCACAAGCCCGCGATCTGCTACTACCACGCCTTATGAACGGAGAAATCACCATCTGATGGCCATAACACCCATCAACAGCGAAGACCGGCTGGTGCAAGCTACTTTTGCTGAGCACCTGGAACGGGTACTCGGTTGGGAGAGCATCTATGCTTGGAACGAGGAGACGTTTGGGCCTGATGGTACTCTCGGCCGTTCTGATGCCAAGGAAGCAGTACTGACCCGCGACCTGCTCGTAGCGCTACGACGACTTAACCCCGACCTGCCTGACTCTGTTATAAAGAACGCCGTCCGGGACCTGACCGTTTATGATGTCAGCCGATCGATGGTGCAGCACAACCGCGATTTCTATCGATATCTTCGTGACGGTGTGCTCGTGGAATATCGCGATGAGCAAGGCCGCCAAAAATCTGCCCGCGCCAAAGTGCTCGACTTCGATAACGCACCAGGTTCGAACCGTTTCCTCGCTGTACGCGAACTGAAGCTCACCGGTATTCGCACCCCCAACTACAACCGCCGCGCCGACCTGGTTTGTTTTGTCAACGGCCTGCCGCTGGTTTTTATTGAGTTGAAAGCGGTCTACAAGAATATCCGCGAAGGTTACGACAAGAATCTCTCCGACTACATGGATGAAAATGTCATCGCCCATGCCTTCCATCACAACGCCTTTCTGGTCGTTTCGAACGGTGACCGCGCCCGCTATGGTTCCATCACCAGTGAATGGGATCACTTTGCCGAATGGAAGCGGCTTGACGAGACAGACAAGGGCAGCTTGGAAGCTGAGACGCTGCTGAACGGCATGTTGAGACATGACCGGTTACTGGACATCGTGGAAAACTTCATCCTGTTTGACGAGAGCAAAGCTGGCGCTACCCGCAAGGTGATTGCACGGAACCATCAGACGCTGGGTGTAAACCAGGCAGTAGCCTCGGTATCGCGGCAGGAAGAATTGAAACGGGAGTTTCCGACACAGAAGCGGATTAGGCATCGTGTCATCGAATTACCACTGGAATCCCATACCTCTGTGCAGGAGTTGCCGGACCTACGGAAAGTGGCTGAGCCATCGACACCTTATATCCCCAGAGGGCCGATTAGCGTCCCCGAGCGGGCGCATCCCGAACTTGGCCGGGTCGGCGTGTTCTGGCATACACAGGGTAGTGGCAAGTCCTATTCCATGGCCTTCTTCACGGAGAAAGTGCGGCGAAAACTGGAAGGCAATTTCACGTTTCTGTTAATGACTGACCGGAACGACCTCGACAGCCAGATTTACAAGACTTTCGTTGGCTGTAGCGTCACCCATAACAAGACACCCCGGGCTGCATCGGGAGACGATCTGGAAAAACTGCTGAAGGAGAACCACCGTTACGTATTCAGCTTGATCCAAAAGTTCAAAAAGGATGTTGATCCGAAACAGCCTTATAGCGAGCGCGACGACATCATCGTGATATCAGACGAAGCGCATCGTACACAGGCGGGCAGTTTAGCGCGCAACATGCGTCTCGCGCTCCCCAATGCGGCCTTCATAGGATTTACCGGCACGCCGCTTTTCAAGCAGGACGAGCTTACCAGGCGCATCTTCGGAAATTACGTTTCACGATACGATTTCAAGCGCTCCGAGGAGGATGGCGCAACCGTTAAACTGGTTTACGAGAACCGGGGAGAAAAGCTGGGCATTGCGCGGACGGACCTGAACAACCGTATTGCCGAGAAGATCGAGGAGGTGGAACTCGACCCTGACCAGGATGCGTTACTGGACAAGCTGCTGGGCCAGGATTACGAGATCATTACCGCAGATGAACGTCTGGAAAAGATTGCCGATGATTTTGTCGAGCACTGTGCGACCCGTTGGGAATCCGGCAAATCGATGCTGGTCTGCATCGACAAGATCACCTGTGCCCGGATGCATAAGTTGATTCTTCCGCGCTGGCAAAAGAAATCGGACCGGATTCTGGCCGAGGCCAAGGACAAACGTTTGAAGGCAAAGACGGAGCGAGACTTAGCCTATCGCGCTGAACTTGAAAAAGAGGCGCAACAACTGGCAGCGCAAGCGGCATGGCTTGACGAAACATTCATTGGGATAATCATCAGCGAGGCGCAAAATGAGGTTAAGGACTTTGCGAAATGGGGATTCGATATAGTCCCTCACCGGGACCTGATGAAGAAAGGATTTGATGCTGCTGACGGCGAACGGGTAGATGTCGAGATAGCGTTTAAGGACCCCGCGCATCCCTTTCGTGTCGCCATAGTCTGCGCCATGTGGTTGACTGGCTTCGACGTGGAATGTCTGTCAACCCTATATGTCGACAAGCCGATGAAGGCCCACT
The DNA here is from genome assembly GCA_028819495.1 of Gammaproteobacteria bacterium. GTDB lineage: Bacteria > Pseudomonadota > Gammaproteobacteria > Eutrophobiales > Eutrophobiaceae > JAAXHV01. The sequence goes on from JAPPLI010000044.1 coordinate 3,343, forward strand.
CACTGATGCAGGCGATTGCGCGGGCCAATCGGGTGTATCCCGGCAAGGATTTCGGCCTTATTGTCGATTACAACGGGATGCTGAAAAGTCTGCGCGAAGCGCTGGCTCAATACGCGCTTGGTGATGACGATAACGGTGATGAGGAAATTATCACCCCGATCGAGGAGCGTGTGCAGGCGCTGGTCGAAGCACTCGAAGCAACAGAGTCACATCTTCGCGATCTCAGTTTTGATCCTGCGACTCTCCTTGGGTCTATCGGGTTCACGCGTATCAAGGGGCTGAGAGATGCGGCTGAAGCCGTCTATTTCAGTGACGAGGCCAAGCGCCGATTCGAGATTCTCGCCCGACAGGTATTTGCTCGTTTCAAGGCATTGTTGATGGAGCCCTCGGCGTTTGCCTACGCCGAACGACACGACAATATCGAGGCAATCTACAAGAAGCTGATGGAGAAACGCGATGCTGCTGACGTAACGGAACTACTGAAGGAGTTACACCGCATTGTCAACGAAGCCATCAGCACACAGGCGCCGGGCGATGACCAAGCCAAGGGTCTTACCCTCGACCTCAGCCGAATTGACATGCAAAAGCTGCGCGACGAATTCGCAAAAAAGGTCAGGCACAAGGCAACAGCGGTTCAGGATATTCGCGAAATCGTCGAGCAGAAACTCGCTGAGATGCTGGCGCGCAACCCGAGTCGTATGAACTACCAGCACAAGTATGAGGAGATCGTCGCTGACTACAACCGTGAGAAAGACCGTGTCACCATAGAGGATACCTTTCGGCGTCTTACTGAATTGATGGAGGAAATGGATACGGAACAGAAGCGTGCAGTCGAAGAAGGGCTGACAGAAGATGAACTCGCCCTGTTTGACAAGATGAAGAAGGAAAATCTTGGAAAAGCCGAGCGGGAACGTGTTAAGCAGGTAAGCCGTGAACTTCTGGCTTCAATCAAGGAGCAACTCGCCAAACTGGACCGGTTCTGGGAGAAAGAACAGACCAAGGCGGAAGTCATTGTACTTATCCGCGACAAAGTGTATGCCAGCTTGCCGACTCCTCCTTTTACAAATGATGAGAAGCTGGTTGTGGCCGACGATGTTTACGAGCATATTTGGCGGCAGGCGATAAGTGGTGGGTTTGCGAGAGCGGCGTGATCGAACATGATGACAAAACTGAAAAATGAATACACAATTCTCATTGAGAAAGATGAGGATGGTTACTATGTGGGCAGTGTCCCCATATTGCCCGGCTGTCATTCCCAAGCCCGGTCGGTTGGCCAGTTAATGGAAAGGATGGAAGAGGCTATTGCGCTGTGGCTTGATGTCGAACAGGAAACTGACCCTAATCCGTTGGAATGGGTGGGTGTACAGAAACTGGTAGTATGAGTAGAATTGCCCGCCTTATTAATCGCTTGGTACAAAAGAACGAGTTAATGCATAGAAATGGGCTACGACCTCAAACCAATTGATGCTCACAAGAGACAGATTGTCCAGGACCTCTTCATTGATACTGCGGACGATAACTACATCGCCGCGCGCTGGTGTTTTGTTGAGGGGTTGAACATCGACTACTTCTGGCTTGCAGTCCACGCTCTTGAGAAATATATGAAGGCATCGTTGCTTATAAATCGTAGGTCAGGTAAGAGTTACCGTGATAACGCTGGTACGTATAAGTTTTTCGGGCACGACATTGTCATTCTTTATGAACATGTAAAATCATTTGCTTCGGATCTCTTGCCCGGAAGGCTGGAACAACCGGATGAAACTGCTCTCGACTATTGGTTTGATGAATCACCGGAGGAGTTTTTACAACGACTTTATGACTATGGCAATCCCCACAATCGCTACCAGATATTTGGCTTTCAGCAGTTTAGCGAAAATATCTATAAGCTCGATCTGATGGTCTTTGCCTTGCGGCGTCTCTGTGTGCCGCTTGATGGGTATGTTCAGTCGATAAATGGTGTGAATCTAACTGCGTCTGGGAGAAATCTGACATACAGGGATGTGCTGATGAATGATCCGGAAGAATGGGCACTATTCTCGGCGGGCAAACTCAAAAATACCGCTTCTGGCAAACGTGGCGAAAGGCTGCGTAAAATATTGCTCGATAATAATATTCCCTTTGCGCCTGAGGATTTTCCTCATAGCGCTTCAGGGACAGGGATGGAGTTTAAGAATGCGGTTCTTGACTACCTGCTTCTAAAACAACTTGGAAAAGCATCGGACAGTCATGCTGCAAAGATAGCGGTGGAGCTTACAGATTGGGCGGTCCATAATATCAAAGTCCCGGAGGACGTAGAAAAACAATTACAAGATGCCAAAGCGAATTGCGTAGCGAAATGGAAAATATAGCGGTAGTGTTATAGCGCATCCTACGGTTCATAGGAAGCCGATGTATGAACCTTGAACTATCCTACTCGAACGTCTCGTAAGGTACACGCTCATCCAAGTCCAGCTCCTCTACGGCCCTCGCAACCACATCGGAGGGCACTCCCGCATAGTGAGGTGAAAATATGTCGTCACCATCGAGTCCCGCGTATCTGGCGTCAGACAATTCCGTCGTTATGCCAACAACGTAGCCATCCTCCGAGACTATCGCTCCACCGCTATCTCCGGGCCTGGACACTGCAGAATATAGAAACAACTCTCCACCGCCAAATACAGTTACCGACGCACGAGTGACCTCGCCGGTTTCGATGGTCGGGACTTCGTTATCCTGAGGGATTGAACATGGTACCCGTGCATGTCCGAAACGATAAACCTTTTGTGACACTTCGGGACGCAAAAACGCCATGCCCGGAACAGGAGACAACTGTTCTCTGGTCCTGATGACTGCAATGTCAATGTCAGGGTGTTTGATAACGTCGTCGATACACATTGTCCTCCCCTGGAATACCTGCTCCGTTGCCACCCTCATGTGCGTTACTACATGATGGCATGTAAGAATATGGTGGGGAGAAAAAATGATGCCGCTGCCTTCGCCGTGATTATCCTCTCCTACGATGCGGACAATTGCTGGAGATACCTGTGCATGCACAAACCTCCCGCCCAGTGTCTTCGCCAGCCAAAGAAGTCCCTGTCTTCTCAGATCTGATACCTCGTGCAAGGCATAGTAACTCTTGGGAAGCATCGGATTCCTTGTGTGCACAGGTAACGAAACTAGAATGTTGTCCCTCTCCATCCGCGCAAGCAAATCCCGGATCTGATAAACGTATTTCTGCGCGTCTGGCAGGATTCCATTCCCTTCCAAGAAATCAACGAAATCCGCGCTTCGTGCGGGCACCACCGGGTTTTTATCAGGCCCTCCGTCCTGATGTTGACGCCCGATTATGGACATTGGCGAAAAGTAGTTTGCTGCAGCCACAGCAACAGTCGCCTCTGTCTGAACATCCATACGTTCAAGACGTACGTACCGTTCGCGTTTATCTGTCATCGTGTCACTTCTGATAACGATACCTGCATGGAATAATAGTCAATCCATCGGTATCGACAGCATAGACAAGCCTGTTGGTCTTACTGATTCGGCGGGACCAGAATCTACTCAGGTTCTCCTTCAAGGCCGCAACAGGTGTTCACGCTCGCCAGAATACGCATTAATAGAAGGTTCCTTTATCAGGGTTCAGCTCAATCGTGAGGCAATCGTTATATCTGAACGGCTTTGGTGCAGCGCTGCCAGAATGCGTATTTCTTTTTCATTGAGCAAGTAATAAATGGCGTAGGGGAATTTTTTCGTTAACACCCGGCGAACACCGCGGTATACCTCCGGAAAAAATCGAGGATTATCCTGCACTCTCTTAATAGCGCTATCGATTTCCCAAACGAACTCACTGCCTAATCCGGAACATTGAGTTTCATACCATGCTGCCGCTTCCTTTATGTCTGATAACGCTTGCGGCTCAATAATCTCCCTGCTCAATGATTTTCCAGATCCTCCAGTATCGCATCTCTGCCCTGTTTCCAAGATACAGCCTGGTTTTTGTCATCCCCATCTGCAGTCAGGCGGCTATCCAGAATCCGCTTATGAGACTCAGGAACGGATATTTCCCCGGAGTATTCAACAATAAAATCCCACAGGTTTTGAACATACTTTATCTGTGCCTCTGAAGACAGCTTCCTGAACCCCATGGGAACCTTTTGTGTCACCGCGCGCATAGCATGGATTATATCCCTTTTATGCGACATTTCAATATTCTGATGAAGTCTACCGCAACCGCTGAAAGATCGAACTATTGTTCATCAAGAATCAGGCCGCGATCTTTCAGTTGCTGTAATTGCTGCAGGTATGTGAGGGAAGATTTCGTGCAGGCTTCCAGATATCGCCGCGTTTTATTCCCTTATTCAAGCGACTTCATCCTCCCACCCACTGAAGTCATCACCGAGGCCCGCATCCTGGCCATATCCATCTTGGTATTGGCGGGTAATCTCAGCCTGTCGCCGGTGAGCCGGACATTCGGATGCAGCTCGGCGAAGCACGAATGAGCGTCCGTGCCGCTCCACTTCTTCAGTTTGATCGAAGTGTACCAACTCAAAACCCCATCTCCACCACCACCTCCGGCACCACCATCTCCCCCGCAGTCTTACTCACAATCTCATCCACACTCACCCCCGGCGCCCGTTCCTTCAACCAGAACTTCCCGTCATTAATCTCCACATAGGCAAGGTCGGTCACAACCTTATGAATGCAACCCGCGCCCGTCAGGGGCAGCGTGCATTCCGGTAGCAACTTGGAAGCCCCGCTCTTGCTGGCGTGGGTCATGGTCACGATGATATTGTCCGCCCCGGCCACCAAGTCCATGGCCCCGCCCATGCCCTTCACCAGTTTGCCCGGAATCATCCAGGAAGCGATGTTGCCTTCCACGTCCACTTCGAACGCGCCCAGCACCGTGAGGTCCACGTGGCCGCCGCGGATCATGGCGAAGGATTCCGCGGAGCTGAAGATGGAGGCGCCGGTGATGGCCGTGACGGTCTGTTTGCCGGCGTTGATCATGTCCGCGTCCAGTTGTTCCACGGTAGGGAACGGCCCCATGCCGAGCAGGCCGTTTTCCGATTGCAGCATCACCTCCATGCCTTCCGGGACGTAGTTGGCGACCAGGGTGGGGATGCCGATACCGAGGTTGACGTAATAGCCGTCACGCAGTTCGCGGGCTACGCGCATTGCCATTTGTTGACGTGAGAGTGCCATGGTATTACTCCGTGATGGTGCGCTGTTCGATGCGTTTCTCGAACTCGCCCTGTATGAGCCGGTTCACGTAGATGCCCGGGGTGTGGATGGTGCTCGGGTCCAGTTCGCCGGATTCCACGATCTCCTCCACTTCCACTACCGTGATGCGGCCCGCGGTGGCGGCCATGGGGTTGAAGTTCTGCGCGGTATGCCGGTAGATGACGTTGCCGTAGCGGTCCGCCTTCCAGCCCTTGACGATGGCGAAATCGCCGGTGACGGCTTCTTCCAGGATGTAATTGCGGCCGTTGAACTCGCGCACTTCCTTGCCTTCGCCTACCGGCGTGCCGTAGCCGGTCGCCGTATAGAACGCGGGGATGCCGGCGCCGCCGGCCCGCATCTTCTCCGCCAGCGTGCCCTGGGGGGTGAGTTCCACTTCCAGTTCGCCGTTGAGAAACTGTTGTTCAAAAATGGCGTTCTCGCCCACGTAGGATGAGACCATCTTTGTGATCTGCCTGCCTTCCAGCAACAGGCCCAGGCCGAAATCGTCCACGCCGCAGTTGTTGGAAATAATGGTCAGGTCGCGCACGCCCATTTCCCTGATGCGGGCGATACAGCCTTCGGGGATGCCGCACAGGCCGAAGCCGCCGGCGATGATGGTCATGCCGTCCTGCAGACCGTCCAGCGCCTCGGCATAGGAATTTACAACTTTGTCAAAACCGGACATGGTTTACCTCTCATGTGTTTGCATCGACCTGGTTCTCCGGCGCCGCTTGCCGGAATGCCTCCAGCTCCATGCAGGCCTGTTCGATTTTAATCAGGCTGGGAAAATCGTCCATCGCTATTTTGAAGCGGCGGGCGTTGTAGATCTGCGGGATCAGGCAGGCATCGGCAATGCTGACCTGTCCGTCAAGACAATAGGGGCCTTGCCAGTCCCTGCCGTCCAACAGTTTTTCCAGTGCCGTAAATCCTCTTCTTACCCAGTGATGATACCAGTCGTCTCTTGCTTCATCGCCCTGCTCCAGGGCGCGTTTCAGGTATTTCAGGACGCGCAGGTTGTTCAAAGGGTGGATATCGCAGGCGACCACCAGGGCGATCTGCTGGGCAAACGCCCGCGCCTCTATCGATTGCGGGTACAGGGACGGTTCCGGGTACCGGGATTCCAGGTAATCCATGATGGCGAGCGACTGGCCGATGCTAACGTCCCCATCCACCAGGGCAGGAACGACGCCTTGTGGGTTAATCGCCTGGTATTCGGCCTGAAGTTGCTCACCGCCGTCCTTCAGCAGGTGTACCGGCGCCACTTCATAATCCAGCCCTTTCAGGTTGAGCGCGATGCGCACCCGGTAGGCCGCCGATGAACGCCAGTAACTATATAATTTCATGATTGCATAGGGTCATGAACATCGATGTACAGGATGAACAGGATTCTAATCAGCTGTATCCCGTATATCCTGTGCATCCTGTTTATCAATGTGAATCATCAAAATCATTAATTACCTGGGCGGGTGGTATTGAGTGACGATCTGGTCGATCCTGCCGAAGATGGATTCGCCGTTCTCGTCGAACATCTCGATCTCGATACGGTCGCCGAACTTCATGAACTCGGTCGATGGCTTGCCGTCGGCGATGGTCTCCAGGCACCTGATCTCGGAGATACAGGACGAACCGTCCTTGCTGCCCACGTTGGAGACAGTGCCGGACCCGACCACCGTACCCGCCATCAGCGGGCGGGACTTGGCGGCATGGGAAATCAGCCGGGGCAGGTCGAAGGTGTTATCGACGCCGGCATTTGGCGACCCCAGTTTTATACCGTTCATGATGGAATGCAGGGGCAGGTGGATCTTGCCGCCATCCCAGGCATCGCCCAGTTCGTCCGGCGTAGCGGCTACGGGCGCAAACGAGGTATGTGGCTTGGACTGGTAAAAACCGAACTGCTTGGCCAGTTCTGCGGGGATCAGGTTCCTTAGAGATACATCGTTGATGATAGTGATCAGCTTGATATGCGCCTTTGCCTGTTCGGGAGTGATGCCTGCGGGCACGTCGTCGGTGAAGATCGCCACCTCGGATTCAAAGTCTATGCCCCAGTCTTCGCTTTCCAGCGGGACATCATCGCAGGGGCCGAGAAATACATCGGAGGCGCCCATGTACATGAGCGGATCGGTGTAGAACGACTCGGGCAGTACCGCGCCGCGCGCCTTGCGCACCAGTTCGACATGGGTGACGTAAGCGCTGCCGTCCGCCCAGTGGTAGGAGCGGGGCAGGGGCGCGGCCACCTGTTTCGGATCGAAATCAAAGGCGTCTTCAACGTTTCCTTCCTGGAGGCGGTTAAAGACTTCTACCAGGGGCGGCTCCGTTTCCGCCCAGTTCTCCAGCGCGGCCTGCAGGGTCGTTGCGATGTCCGGCACTTTGACCGCTTTGCTCATGTCACGGTTCACTACAATCAGGGTGCCGTCGCGCCCTCCCTCTTTAAGACTGGCGAGTTTCACGGATTGTCTCCTCAAAAATTAGTTACATTTGAAACTATACCGTTATCAGGCAGGTCAAGTCAACCAGCTATCAACCGGCATCGATTAGAAACTTTTGTTCAATACACCGAACAAAAATGTTCAATGTATTGAACAAAATAATCTGGTCTCATATTTCACCGGAACCTGCGAAAAGGAGGTCATTACTTTTAATCAGTTTGTGTTTGCCTGAGTTTTGTCGCTGATAAAGGAATAGAAATCGTTGATTCTGAAATTATGCTTTGTATAGAGTTCTCCGTAGCGAACACACGGGACTCCTTCAGATATAACCTCATCCTTCGTAATGCCGTTTCCTTTGGAGAACTTGCCAATATCTCCTAACTTTATATTCCGCCACCCCTCAGGTAATGACATGTTCTGAACTGAATTATTACTCATCACCATCCCCTCACCGTTTATCCATGCTTTTTCTGGAGTAGTAGCAGAATTAACCCGATTATCTTGTCTTTATCCTGCGGGTTGCTCTCTGCCACCAACAGGGTTAGGGTTGTAAGTGCCTCTGGAGTGAGGGTTGCCGCCAGGATTCCTGTTTTGCGTAAAAACCATACGAACGCAAACGCGCCGCTACGTTTGTTGCCGTCCGTAAAGGGATGATTTTTTACTGTGAAATACAGAAGATGGGCGGCTTTTTCTTCGACCGTTGGATACAGGTCCTGACCGCCGAATGATTGAAACACGTTACCGACAATACCGTGTATGGCATTTTTACTTCTCTCATGGCCGAAAAGTTCGGTCGCCTGATTTTGAGCAGTCAGTTTCAGTTTCAACTCATGCAGGGCCTCTGCCAGTTCATCGGCTGTAAAAACAACATCTTTTTTCGTTGCGCCGCTTTGAGGAAAATTTTGGGTGTCGTATGCATCCAGAGAAAACCAGGTATTGGCAAAGACTTCCACGAGTTCCAGGGCATCCTGTGTCTGGATTTGATCATCTGCAGGCAGCAGCTTTTTCAGATTGTCGACTGCTTGCATAAACGCGTCATAATGTTCGACAACGCGTTTTTTATTGATGGTATAGCCCTTTACCAGATGTTGCTTAAGCGTTTTTGTTGCCCAGATACGAAAACGGGTGGCTTGTTTAGAATCAACGCGATAACCTACAGAGAGAATGACATCTAAATTATAATGATCCATCTGATATGTTTTACCGTCTGAGGCAGTTGTTGCAATTTTTGCAACAACTGACGTGGGTTCTAATTCCTGGGATTTGAATATATTTTTAATATGACGGGAAATGACGGACTTGTCCCTGCCAAATAACGCCGCAATTTGATTCAAGTTACCCCAAACCGTATCACGCACAAAATCCCCGCGAAATTCTATCTGGCCGCTCTTAGTCTGGTAGATGACAATCTCTTTGATGTTTTTCTGCCCTTTCATCCGCTATCTCCTTCATTTTTGTCATTTCTTAAGTACTGCCCCTGTTCTGTGCTGACTTCCACTGCTGTATTACTGCGCAGTACCGCAGATAGCATGGCAACTCCGTGTTTGGTGAAGGCATAGGGGTATGTTGATGAATGCTTCATGCCATTTAACCAGTCGCAATTTGCGACCAGTCCATTTTTTCCTCGTAATCGCTTTGCACCAGTTGAAACATGAGAGCTTCGTATTCTCCGCTATTTCCCTCCGTACCCTGGGCAGTGCTTCCTAAAGCCTGTCAATCTCCAACTGTACCGCGTCAATGTCGATTTCTTCCTCTTCCTCACCGGTGGCCGCACCGATTTCATCTGCAAAGTGGTCTGCGCCGATATAGCGGACATTGGCGCCGGGATAGCCATCGACGATTTTGCTGGCGAACTTGTGATCGGCTGTGACGAGCATCGACGGTCAGTTTCATCGGTCCCTGTCTTCCCTTAACAGTTCAACGCTGTCGGTTTGAACCCTATCGGTCATGCCGGCAATCTGTTGGGTGCGTCCCCGAAAGTCGGCAATACTGACGCGATGCTCGGCCACTTGGGTCAACATATAACGAATTTCTGCTTCAAGCGAACGCTGATTTGTTCTGGCTTGCGCTTTTAAGGTCTCGATCACGTTATCATCAAGGTTGCGGATGGTCAGGTTTCCCATGTTCTGGTCCCCGGTTAATATGCAGGCAATATGCTAGCATATTGCTCTCAGCAAGGCAAATAATTCTGCCGCCTATCCGTTACTGCAAAACTCCGCCACAATCTCGCTGAAACGGTATACATCCTCGAAGCTGTTATACAGCGGAATAGGCGCGACGCGTATGATGTCCGGTTCCCGGAAATCGGTGACTGCGCCCTTGTCAGACAGGACTTGCAGCATGCCCCGGGGGTCTTTCCTGAAGCGCAGGGACAGGGTGCAGCCGCGGGTCTGTCTTTCCGCTGAGTGCGGGGGCGTCATCACCTCTACAAAGTCTTCGGCGTTTTCTTTCAATAACCACTCCAGGTAAGAGGTGAGCCTGACGCTCTTGTCCCGCAACCGGGGCATGGTCGCCGCATCGAACAGTTCCAGGCTGGCGCGCAGCGCAGCCATTTGAAAGATGGGCGGGTTGGACATGGCCCAGGCTTCCGCCGTCGGGATGGGGTCTATCCTGCGCCGCATGTTGAAGCGGTCCTGCTCCTTCGTGCCCCACCAGCCTTCGAGGCGCGGGATGTCATCCCTGCCGTGATGGCGTTCGTGGACAAACGCCGCGGCTATGCCGCCGGGTCCGGCGTTGAGGAACTTGTAACAGCACCAGACGGCAAAATCGGCGTTATTATCATGCAGGTCCAGCAGGATATTGCCGGCGCCGTGGGCCAGGTTGAAACCGACCATGGCGCCCATCTCATGGCCCAGTTCCGTGATTGCCCGCATATCGAAGCACTGGCCGGAGAGATAGTTGCAGTTGCCCAGCATGATCAGCGCCAGTTCATCGCCCACCGCCTCGATCTGCTCCAGGACGTCATCATCGTCCATGGCCAGTTGTCCCGGTTTCGGTTGCAGTTCGACGATGGCGTCATCAGGGTCGAACCCGTGGAAGCGGGCCTGTGAGTCGACCGCGTACTGGTCCGACGGGAAGGCATTCTTTTCGATGATGATCTTGTAGCGCGTGCTCGTCGGGCGGTAGAAACTGACCAGCATCAGGTGCAAGTTGACGGTGAGCGTGTTCATGGCCACCACTTCGCCCGGCTGCGCCCCGGCGATGCGCGCCAGGCTGTCGGCGACAAAAGAGTGGGAGCGGACCCAGGGACGCCCGGATTCAAAGTGGCCTTTGACGGCGTATCTTCCCCAGGCATCGCACTCGGCGTTCAGCGCGTCCCGGGCGCGGTTGGGCATGAGTCCGAGCGAGTGGCCGGCAAAATACAGCAGCGGTTCGCCCCCGGAGTTCGTGGGGAAGGTGAATTCGGTGCGGAACCGGGCCAGTTCGTCTTCCTGGTCGAAGCACCGGGCCGCGGCCAGGCAGTTGTGTTCGCTGGTGAAGCTGATTTGGGTCATTATCGGGTTATTTTGCAATTAGTTTCATTTGTAACTATACTGTATTCTGACAATTAAATCACGAGATTCACGGGAATTCTGGGGTCAGAGTAAAAATTCTGCGAATTTCTTACTCTGACCCCGTCAATCCAGACAGGAGATTCACTATGGCAACAGTTATCAGACCAAGGGTCGCAGAAGTTGCGGAAGTCGCTAAGGGTTATGAATACCTGAGCGGGTTCGGCAATGAGCATGAATCCGAGGCCCTGGCGGGGGCCTTGCCCCAGGGCCGGTTTTCTCCGCAGAAGGTGGCTTACGGGTTGTACGCGGAGAAGCTCAGCAGCACCGCGTTCACCGCGCCGCGGGAATCGAACCGGCGCACCTGGTTTTACCGTATCCGGCCTTCCGTGACGCACGGGGATTTTCGCCCCCTGGAACAGTCGCGCATCTTTAACGGACCCATTGCCGACGTGCCGACGCCGCCCAACCAGATGCGCTGGGACCCCATCCCGATACCGGATGCGCCGGCTGATTTCGTCGACGGCCTGGTGACGTTTGCCGCCAACGGCAACGCGGCGACCCAGACGGGTTGCGGCATCCATTATTACCTGGCGAACCGTTCCATGGCGGACCGCTACTTCTACGACGCGGACGGCGAACTGCTTATCGTGCCGCAGCAGGGGCGGCTGGATATCCACACGGAATGCGGACGGCTCGACGTAACGCCGGGTGAGGTCGCGTTAATACCGCGCGGGATGAAGTTTTCGGTGGCATTGCCCGATGGTCCCAGCCGCGGGTATGTCTGCGAAAATTACGGCGCCCATTTCCGCCTCCCCGAACGCGGGCCGGTGGGTTCCGACGGGTTCGCCAACGACCGTGACTTCAAGGCGCCCGTTGCCGCCTACGAGGACAAACAGGGCGAGTTCGAAATGGTGTGCAAGTTCGCCGGCGGGCTGCATGCCTGCGCCATCGGTCATTCGCCCCTGGACGTGGTCGCCTGGGTGGGCAACTCGCTGCCTTATAAATACAACCTTGAATTGTTTAACGTGATTGGTACAGTCAGTTATGACCACCCGGACCCGTCCATCTTTACTGTCATGACCTCTCCTTCCGATACCCCGGGAACCGCCAACGTGGACTTCGTGATCTTCCCGCCGCGCTGGATGGTCGGCGAGGACACCTTCCGGGCGCCCTGGTACCACCGCAACGTCATGAGCGAGTTCATGGGCCTGATCTACGGCGTGTACGACGCCAAGCCGGAAGGATTCGTGCCGGGCGGCGCCAGTCTGCACAATTCCATGGCCGCGCATGGGCCTGACGAGGCGGCCTTTGACGGCTCATCCAATACCAAACTGGCTCCGGTCAAGCAGACGGATACCATGGCCTTCATGTTCGAGTCCCGTTACGTGATCCAGCCGACCCGGTTCGCCCTGGAGTCGGCGCAGCGGCAAAAAAATTATGTCGATTGCTGGCAGAAGCTGGGAAGGCACTTCAAGCAATGACCAGGCAAAACCCGGGCTTGAACCTGAAGGAGTTCCTGCCTTACCGGCTTTCCATCGTTACCAACCGGATCAGCGCGTCGTTCGCCAGGCTGTATTCGGAGAAGTTCAACCTGAGCATTCCGGAGTGGCGGGTGATGGCAGTGCTGGGACAGCAACCGGGCCTGTCTGCCGATGAGGTATGCAGTGAAACAGAAATGGACAAAGTGCCGGTGAGCCGGGCTGTGACGAAACTGTTGGACAAGGGCCTGCTCAACCGTGAATTCTCCGGCCGGGACCGGCGCCGTTCGATCCTGTCATTGTCCGAGGCTGGTTACGGCATGTATACGCAGATCGTCCCGTTGGCGCTTGCCTACGAGGTGGAATTAAAAGCGGCTTTGACCGGCGAGGAGCAGACGCAACTGGATGTATTGCTGGATAAATTAAGTGAGTAATATTTCAGGGGTCAGAGTAAAATTTCTGACGAAATTCTTACTCTGACCCCCAAATTCCATCTGCCCCTGGCGCCAGGGGTCAAAGTAAGAAATTCGAAGAATTTTTACTCTGACCCCACACATCCGGCATCAGCAAACGGACACCGGCAATGACAGCAGCCCCCGGAAACGGGCGCGCTTGTCCCGCACCGGTTTAGCGGTCAGGGCCAGGGCGGGAAAGCGGTTGAGCAGCGCCGGGACGGCAATGCGCGCTTCCAGTCGCGCCACGTTGAGACCGGCGCAGGTGTGTATCCCGCCGGCGAAAGCCATGTGGTTGCGGGGATAGCGGGTAATGTCCAGCCGGTCGGGGTCAGGGTAGACTGCGGGATCCCGGTTGGCCGCGCCGATGGAGAAGGTCAACGTCGTCCCGGCCGGTATGCCGGCGTCATCGAATTGCACTGTCTCGGTGGTAGCCCTGTTGCCGAGTTGTACCGGCGCCTCGTATCTCAGTATCTCTTCGATCGCGGAATTGATCAGTTCCGGTTTATCCTTTAACAGTTGCAATTGGTCCGGATGGGTGAGTAAACAATAGATACTGTGGCCTATGAGATTCGTGGTCGTTTCATGGCCGGCATTCAGTATGAAGATGCACTGGTGATAGAGTTGTTTATCGGATAACACGAAACCGTCGGATTCCCATTTTATCAACCGGCTTAGTATATCGTCGTGGTCGTCGGACAGGTTTTTGCGACGGTCTGCAACAAGATCGGCGAGATAATCCAGGAACTCCTTCACACAACGGTTCCCGTAATCCAGTTTTTCCCTGGACAGGTCGAATTCCAGCGCGCCGAGGATGGCGTTGGCCCAGCGTTGCAGTATCCCGCGGTCCGCCCGGGGCAGGCGCAGCAGGTTGCCGATCACCTCTACGGGGATGAGGGAGGCATAATCGGACATCACGTCGAACTCTCCCTTGTCTTCCAGCCTGTCCAGTAATCCCGCAGTGAACTCGCGCAGGCCCGGTTCCATGGCGATGAGGGTCTTCTGCGAGAGGGCATCACCAATGGCCTTGCGTACATGGGTGTGCAGCGGCGGGTCGTTGAATACCAGGCTGGTTGTGTGATGTTCGTATAATAATGTGTCGCCGAACAGGGGCTTGAACATCTTTTTCTTGTCGGAGCTGAACAGTTTCGGGTCGCGGTAGATGCGGAACAGGTCGGCATGGCGGGTGAAGAAGTAGCTGCCGTCGGCAAAGCGGTGTACGGGGGACTGCTCTCTCAGGGCATGATAGTAAGGATACGGGTCTTCGTAGTAATCATCGGGCAGGTCGGTGAGACTGAAGTCTGCGACGGATATGTGTCGTTTATTCCCGGACATGTTGACATATTACCCTGATATATGGGGCCTGATATATGGGGTCAGAGTAAAATTTCTGACGAAATTCTTACTCTGACCCCCAAATTCTGTTTGCCCCTGGTGCCAGGGGTCAGAGTAAGAAACTCGAAGAATTTTTTCTCTGACCCCTTTATTCCGTCAGGATACAAAGTATTGGACTATAACACTTGCAGTGGTGATAATAAGCCAATCCGCAACAGCCGAGGAGACTGATATGAACGGGGTTTGGGACAATGACAGGTTAATCCGGGTTGACATGACGAATCTGGTGGTATCCGTAGAAGATTATCCGGCAGACTGGAAGTACCTGGGAGGTCGTTCCCTGTCCGCGCGCATCCTGCTGGACGAGTGTGACCCCGCCTGCGACCCGCTGGGTCCGGATAACGTCCTGGTGTTAGCTCCGGGTATCCTGTCGGGAACTTCGGCGCCCACTTCGGGACGCTTGTCCGTCGGCTGCAAAAGCCCTCTTACGGGCGGCATAAAGGAAGCCAATACCGGCGGCGAAGCAGGGCAGGATTTAATGAAGCTGGGTTACCGGGGCATTGTCGTCACCGGCCGGCCTGCCGACCGGGAACGGCGCTGGGGACTGGCGGTATCGGAACAGGGAGCGGAACTGGTCGAAGCGGACGACTACAAGGGATTGTGGAACTATGCCTGTTGCGAAAAACTCCTCGCCGGACGCGCAAAAAATGCCTGCGCCGTCAGTATCGGCCCGGCGGGGGAGATGATGCTCAAGACCGCCTCCGTCGCCACCACCGACAAGAGCAAGGGGCGGCATCCGGCGCGCCATGCCGCGCGCGGCGGGGTCGGCGCGGTAATGGGTTCCAAGTGCCTGAAATGGGTATTGATAGAACCGGGCAAGGCGCGCCTCAGGCAGGCGGCGGACAGCAAGGCATTCAACGCCAATAACAAGACCTTCAGCAAGACCTACCTGAGCGACGGCCGCCACAATATCTTCAAGGGCGGCACCAGCACCGGCGTGCCCATGGCCAACATGTTGCACACCTTTCCCTACAAGAACCGGACCGAGGGCCGCAACCCGGAGGTGGACAAGCTCGATGGCGCCCGCATCCACGAGGCGTTCCCCGAACGCGGCGGCGGGATGCACAACTGCATGAGCGGCTGTATCGTGCGCTGTTCCAACATCATCCACGACGCCTCCGGCAACTACGTGACGTCCGCGTTGGAGTTCGAGACGCTTACCCTGCTGGGTTCCTGTTGCGCGATCAACAACTGGGAGGACGTAGCCGACCTGGACCGGCTCTGCGATGAGCTGGGGATGGACACCATCGAGACGGGCGCGGCCATCGCCGTGTATATGGATTCCGGCGGTATGGAATGGGGCGATGCGGAAGGGGCAAAGGCCCTGCTGCGCAATGACGTCGGCAACGGTACGGAGATCGGTACGCTGGTCGGTAACGGCGCGTTGTCCATAGGTGCGCACCGTAACCACGACCGCATCCCGGTAGCCAAGGGTCAAGCGCTGCCTGCCTGGGACCCGCGTCCGCTGAAGGCGGCAGGCGTAACCTATGCCACCAGCGCCATGGGCGCGGACCATACCGCGGGCCTGGTCATCAACCCGGAACTGGCAGGCGAAGACGCGGTGCGCGCGTCCCAAGATGCGCAGATCGTCAACGCGGTATGCGACTCCTCCGGCCTGTGCCAGTTCATGCAGCCCAACCTGGATGAAATACGCCGCTGTTACAGCCTGTTTTACGGTGAAGAAGTGTCACGCCAACACATCGCCGACCTGGGCTGGCAGTGCCTGGAGAACGAATGGGAATTCAACCGCCGGGCCGGGTTTACCGAGGCTGACGATGATATGGCCGCTTGCCTGCGCGAAGAGGGCATCGGCCCCGACCATGCGTTCGTGTTCGATATTCCGCCTGAAGTCTGTATTCAGGCCAAGACCAGGCCGCCCCTGCGGGACAGCCTGTTCGAACAGGGTGCCGCTGCCTGAGCTGAACCGGCCGGAGACAGACCCGTACAGGAAAACGCGCTCTATCCTGCTGCTATGGAAGAACTGATCCGGCAAATTAACGATTTTGCGGAACAGGCCGGTATCATTGAGCCGGATGCGG
>JAPPLI010000044.1:19922-25451 GCA_028819495.1 Gammaproteobacteria bacterium
ATCCGGCAAATTAACGATTTTGCGGAACAGGCCGGTATCATTGAGCCGGATGCGGGCCGCCGCCGGGAGTTGCTGGGTGAGGTCAACGACTATACCGAGCGGTTCCTGGAAACCCTGCCGGACCGGCCGGCGTTTAACTTTACCGAGGACATGGGCGCCGGTCTCTATGATTCTCCCATTACCGAGGAGGGCATGGATATCGGGGAAATCCTGCGCATTTACAAGGAAAACGTGGATGACCAGGCGCTATGTGCCGTATCCGGCAAGTTCTTCGGCTATATAGCCCCGTGCAGCATGTATTACTCGGCCCTGGGGGATTACATGGCGGCAGTGATGGATGAATATGCCGGTGAGTTTTCCAGTTCCCCCGGCGCGGTGCGCATGGAATACCAGTTGCTGGACTGGATGGCGGAACTGGTGGGCTATCACGCGGGTACGGCGAAGGGCGTACTGGCCTCAGGCGGCAGCATCGCCACGTTGACCTGTATCGTGACGGCCCGGGAAGCCCACGGCCTGAACGCGGAAGAGTACCCGCGGGCCGTGGTCTATCACACCCGCTTTACCCATCATTGCGTAGCCAAGTCCCTGCACATCGCCGGCCTGGGCGGCTGTGTCATGCGCGCCGTGCCCACCGATGCAGACTTCCGCATGGACCCGGACGCCCTGGCGGAGATGATCCGCAACGACCGGGCAGCGGGACTTGAGCCGTGGCTGGTGGTCAGTTCGGCCGGCACCACCGACCTGGGCAACGTGGACGAGCTTGATCGGATCGGTGCGCTGGCGCGCGAGCACGAGCTCTGGTTCCATGTGGACGCGGCCTACGGCGGGTTTTTTATCCTGTGCGACCTGGTCAGGCACAGGTTTCGCGGGATTGAGATGTCTGACTCGGTGGTCATGAACCCCCATAAGGGACTGCACACCCCGTTCGGCCTGGGCGCGGCCCTGATCAGGGACGGCGAGCATTTGTACCGGTCGCATTACTACACGGCCGACTACCTGCAGGACAGGGCTTTCCACAGGCAGGAACTCTCACCAGCAGACGTGAGCCCGGAACTGACCCGCCACTTCCGCGCTTTGCGCCTGTGGTTGCCGCTCAAACTTATAGGCGTCGCCCCGTTCCGCGCCATGTTGAGCGAAAAGCTGCTGCTGACCCGTTATGCCTGGCAGCGGCTACAATCGACCCCCGGTTTTGAAGTCGGTCCCGAACCCGAACTGTCCATCCTCGTATTCCGTTATATCGACGTGGATGGCGACGTGGATGAGTTCAACAGGAAACTGGTCGAGGCGCTGCGCCGTGATGGTACAATCTTCCTTACCTCGACCCTGATAGATAACGTTTACATGCTCCGGCTTTCCATTCTGTCGTACCGCACCCATATCGATACCATCGACCTGGCCATCGATGTGATCCGGCGGGAAGTGGAAAAACTGAAAAACCCATGACAACTGATACACAACTCCTGGAGCGGCGTTACCGCCTGCTGGGCGCCGGCGCGCCCCTGTTCTATAACGAACCGGTGCATATCGTCAGGGGCGAGGGCGTCTGGCTGTACGGCGCTGACGGAAAAAAATACCTGGACGTGTACAACAACGTGCCCAACGTGGGGCACTGCCATCCGCGCGTGGTTGATGCGTTGTACAAACAGTCACAGACCCTGAACGTGCATAACCGCTACCTGCACGAACTGGTAGTGGAATATGCGGAGCGCCTGACTGCCCTGCATGACAACCCCCTGTCCATGGCGTTCATCGTCTGCACCGGCAGCGAAGCCAACGAGATCGCCCTGCGCATGGCGCGCCAGGCCACCGGCAACCAGGGAATTATCTGCACCAACTGCGCCTACCACGGCAACACCACGGCCGTGGACGAACTTGCTACATACTTTCATGGCGGCGACTCTCCGAGTCCGAATGTGAAGGCCGTGCCGTTCCCTGAGAGCTACCGGCCCATTGACGGCCTGCCGGACGAGGCCCTGGCCGACGCTTACGCCGGCAAGGTGAAACAGGCCATCGATGAGTTCGAGGAAGAGGGCATCGGCTGCGCCGGCATGTTGATCTGCACATTGTTCTCCGGAGAAGGACTGCCCGACGTGCCGCCGGGCTACATGGAACAGGCCATAGGCCATGTACGCGCGGCGGGCGGCCTGTACATTGCCGACGAGGTGCAGGCCGGTTTCGCCCGCTCCGGCAGGAAGATGTGGGGGTACCAGTTACACGGCGTCACGCCGGACATCGCCACCATGGGCAAACCCATGGGCAACGGCCACCCGCTCGCCGGGGTGGTGGCCCGGGCCGACCTGGTGAACGGGTTCCGGGAGCAGGTCATGTATTTCAACACCTTCGGCGGCAACCCGGTGCAGTGCGCGGTGGGCATGGCGGTGCTGGACGTCATCGAAGAGGAAAACCTGCAGGAAAACTGCCTGGCCGTGGGCGAGTACATCAGGGACGGGTTGCGCGCCCTGCAGTCAGAATATGAACTGATAGGGGACGTGCGCGGCCATGGTTTGTTCAACGGTGTCGAACTGGTGACGGACCGGGAGGCAAAGACGCCGGCGCGGGCAGAGGCCAAAACCATAGCGAACGCCATGAAAGACAGGGGAGTGCTGATCAGCAACATCGGCACGTATGACAACGTGCTGAAGATGCGCCCGCCGCTGCCTTTTTCAAAAGACAATGCCGATTTGCTGTTGACGGTACTGGAAGAAGTACTGGCGCAGGTCTGAGGAACATTGGGGACAGATTTTAAATCTGTCCCCGTTATGATTCAGAATAACCGCCGCAATCCAAGCATCATTATCCGATTCTTCCGGTCGTACAACGGAATTGTCGAATCGGTCTGCGTCCAACCCAGCGTCACCTCCGGCATGTAACCGGCCAGCGCAATGGCCCGGTTGGAGACGGTCAGGCTGGCCAGCCAGGTCCGGTCCCTGCGGCTTTCCCTGAATAAGGCGTATGTGCCTTCGTAATAACGTTCATCGATGTATCCCTGCGCTTTCAGGTTCCAGTTCTGGCCCAGTACCGTTGCATAATCCAGCGAGGTCCCCCAGCCCTGCCATTGCAGGTTGCGGCGGTCCGTTAATTCCTGTGCCAGCCTGGCGCCGGCCTGCAGGTAGCCGATACCCAGGCGCCGGGTAAGATTCAATTCTACGGACTGGCCGAAGGGATCCAGGTCGCCATCCAGTTTGTCGTACCAGGTTTCCCAGACGCGGGCAGAGGCGCCGGCGCTCCAGTACCTGTTCAGGGTCTGTTCCAGTCCCAGCCGCGCCCAGCCGCTGATCGCGTATTCATCGCCGCCGCGCCAGCGCCGTTCGCCGCCGATGTCGGCGCGTACCATGCCGGGCCGGCGTTTTCCGGCGAGCGTCATGGCATAACGCCAGCGCGGTCCGGATGACACGCTGAGCCAGGTGCGATTATGTTCTTCCTCGTTGATGGCCGTGTTGCGGGCGACGGACCCGCGGGTCTCGAAAAAGGCTCGGCCGCCCATGAGCGGGGTATGGCGCCAGCGCAGGTTGAGGCCGGTGCGCGCCACCCAGGCTTCAAC
Source organism: Gammaproteobacteria bacterium (assembly GCA_028819495.1). Taxonomy (GTDB): domain Bacteria; phylum Pseudomonadota; class Gammaproteobacteria; order Eutrophobiales; family Eutrophobiaceae; genus JAAXHV01. The sequence continues at coordinate 23,464 of JAPPLI010000044.1, forward strand.
AGCCTGCTCGTCCAGTTCGAATTCCAGCCCGCCGAATATCGGCACCTGCACGGTATCCTGTTCCGGCGCGTGGTTGACGTTATTGTCGCGCCAGAAACCCAGGTCGAAATTGACCTGGAACCGCTGGCGCGCTCGGATGCGCTCCAGGAAGCCTTCCACGTTGCGCCGCACCGGCGCGGGCAGGTTTTCCTTGCTGCGCAGTTCGCGGAAGATGTTCCCGGCGTGCTCGTCATGCCCGAGTGTGAACAACGTAGAGGCATAATCCAGGCGCACGCGGTCCAGTTCCGGCCGCTCCACGGCCAGTTGGCCGAGGATCACCGCCGCATGGGCCGTGCGTCCCATTTTCAACAAGGCCTGTGCCGCCAGGAAACGGATGTTGGTGGTATCGATATCCCCTTCGGCCCTGGCGGCCTGGATTACGTGGCGTAACAATTCAAACGCCTGTTGCGGTTGACCTTCATCCATCCACTTGCGGGCCAGGTTCAGGGCTGTACCTGCATCCAGCAGGGGGAGTTCGCCGGCCGCGGCCGCCTGTGAGTTACGCCCGGCATCATCATCCTGGGCCTGAAGTGCGGCTGTCCAGGCGCAGGCCAGGAAGAGGAAGCAGATAAAAAGGAAAAAGGGGACAGATTTAACTCTGTCCCCGGTTGGTCTGAGTTGGGGGTCAGGGGACAGAATTAATTCTGTCCCCGATTGGTTTTCCTGCTACTCGGCATCGCGCTTGGCGCCGAATGAGCCTACGACCGAGGCGTACTCGAATATGCCGCCGACTTCCTCGTGCCCCGGACCGTAGAATCGGCCGTCAATCCTCTTGCGCGGTTGGGAAATATTAAGCGGATCCTCAACGTCTCCCAGTTCTTCCGCAAACGAACCGTCGGTCAGGTCAAGGCCTGTCCAATCTACGGACTCTATGGTAAGTCCGCTTACAACCAGGGGATCACCCGTCCTGAGGTCCCTGATACTGTCGAACAGGACGTCCACCGTCGGGTTCAGGAAATCGGCAATGGAGACTGTCACATCGGCGGTAAGCAGGCTGCGGTCCTCGAACCTTTCCAGCAGGTTGACGCCGATGGCGACGCCGTTCCATTCGCCGCTGCCGGAGTCAGGATTGCTGCCGCTGGCATTGCCGAACGTAAAACTGAATACGGCGACCTGAGAGGGGTCTTCCGTATTACCGTCAAACGTCGCCTGGACGCCGAAGTAGTGGTGCTCAAGCCAGCCGCCATACGTGAGGACCTCGGTTGTTTCACTGTTGCCGATAATAGGAAGTTGTTCACCTGTCCTGCGCGACTGGGCAAAGGAAATGCCCCCGTAGGTCATCACTGCCTGGTATTCGTTACCCACCAGGTTGTGATCGTCAATGCCGATCTGCTGGATGCCGCCTGGGCCGGCGCTGCATGTCAATCCCTCACAGTCGGCTGCGGTGAAAATATCATCGTCACCGGTGACCAGCAGGGCCAGGGTGCTGGTGAGATATGTGTCGGTGTCGGGGCTGTCTGCTATTCCCGTTATAGCATCTCTTACCTGGTCCTCCGTCAGGTCAAGCGCGGTACCGCCAAGATTGCTAGTGGTTTGATCCGCGTCTAACGCCCACTCGATATCCGGGAATGTGCCCATGGGCTCAGGTTCCGGCTCGGGCTCGGGTTCCGGCTCGGGTTCCGGCTCGGGTTCGGGCTCGGGTTCCGGTTCGGGCTCCGGCTCAGGTTCGGGCTCCATTATTGCATCGGGCCTGGGTTCACCGCCGTTGCCGCAGCCTGATAACAGGAAAGCCAGTGACAAGGCGAATAGAAAAATGAGTTTATGCACAGATAAGCTCCTCACTTTGATGAGCATTCATGTTGCGTCTTATACCACAATAAGGCCGGAAAATAAAGGAGTTTCCGGCTTGCCGCCGGCCAACACGGGGGCGTTTTTTGTAGTGTTTTATTTTTAAGCAGCAATTCCCGCTAACGCCCGGTGGGTGCCGGAATCCCGGTAAAAACGGGGGT
>JAPPLI010000078.1 GCA_028819495.1 Gammaproteobacteria bacterium
CCGGCGTACGCGCTGCCACACCGTTGTTCGCGCTCTACCTGATGGGATTCCCCGTAGAAAGATTGCACCTGTACGACGGCTCCTGGATTGAATGGAGCCAGCGGGCTGCGAAGGACAGACAAAACAGCCGTTGAGCAGGCCATCAGGAAGATCCTGGCGAACATCGGCATCACCCCCCCTGAATATATGCAAAACTCTTGCTTTTCCGTCATATTGTGCATATAATCGGGGTATGGCTTCTCTCAACAACTACATTGATGAACTGCTTTCTCTCGGCCAGGCCTACTTCTCTCGGGAAGAAGCGCTTGCGTCACTCAACCTGAGCGCAGACGCATTCATTGCCGCCGCTGGCAGATTGACCAAGAAGCAGCGGCTGGCGTCTCCCCGCCGTGGTTTCTACCTGATCCTGCGACCCGAAGACAGGGTGAGCGGGGCGCCGGACCCGGTACGCTGGATTGACCCCTTGATGAGATATTCGGGTGTGGATTATCGCATCTCCCTGTTGCGGGCCGCCGCTTTTCATGGTTCTTCTCACCAGGCCGCCATGGCCTTTCAAGTGATTACGCCAAGGCAGCTTCGGCCGTTTAATATAGGGCGGCATCGACTTCAATTCATCTACCAGGACCCCTCGGTCTTTGTCAGAATCAATACGCCCGATTGGCTCGCGCAAATAAAAAGCGAGGCGGGTTTCGCCAAGGTGGCCGGTGTGGAACTGACTCTTCTGGATTGCGCCCGCTATTTTCACAGAGCTGCCGGCATCAATGGAGTGGCCCAGGTTGCAAAAGACCTCGGCGCTAGCGCCAGCCCGCGCAAACTGGCGAAAATCGCCCTGGCATACGAGAACTCTACGGTGCGCCGGCTTGGGTACCTCCTCGAACATGCCGGTCACGCAAGGCAGGCCAAGGCGTTGGAATCATTTGTAAAGAAGGCTAAATCCATGAAGCCCCTGGACCCTTCTATCAAACCGATGCCCGGAGCGTTGGGCGAGTTGTATGAACACAAAAAAGATGCCAAGTGGGCGCTCGTTATTAACGAACCCGTGGAGACAGACTTTTGATTCCGGCCTCACATATTCAAGAGTGTCATAGCCTTACATGATATATTTTTCGTCGTCCAGGCTTACCAAGCAGGCCAGAAACAATATAGATGCAGCCTGAGTTTACGACATCGGAATCAGGAAGTTCGACTTGGATTTTTCTGCATTACTTCATCCGCCAAGTCAATCAGCATACGTAAAGCTTGATTGACAGATTCAGAATCACTGAACACTCGAGCGACCTCGGGTTCCAGCAGAACTACATTAGTGTCTTCCTGATAAGCTTTGTAATGTTTGCCACGTATGCCTCCGGAAAAATCGTACTCCGGTCTCATGTCATTAGTATCAGTTTTCTGATTCATATCTCTTCATCTCTGCCGCAGTAGCCGGCCGTGCGTTGATAATTCGAATCCGGTTCTCTTCGCGTTCGGTGTAAGAAACCACAAGCAAACGCCCGCTCGACGCTCTACCCATACTCAGGAAACGGTACTCTCCTTCAGAGTGGTCAGGATTGTAGATCGTAAGTTCCATTGGATCTCCAAAAACCGTGCTCGCCTCTAAAAAGGAAATACCATGCTTTCTCTGGTTCGATTGCTCCTTATCCGGGTCCCATTCAAAATCCATATTAGTTTCCTCAGCTGAAAATTAACTATCGATTAACAAGTAATTCCCGCTACCTGGTACGCCAACTGCGCATCATTCAAACCGTCACAGGTGACATTGCTACCCGCCAAGTTGTTGAATTCAATGACACGTATTATATCATCTATGAATTAATAGGTTTCCTTAATTCGCTATGTAACAGTCTGTTTGTTCCTGACACGGTTTTGTTATCATTTGTTAACAATAAATCCTAAGCCGAGGATAGTTGAGGGCAGGTTGGAGACAGAATTTTCTCCCCCATCCTGTTGAGAAAGAGTTAGAAGTTTACCAGTAGAAAGCAGCCAACCATGGATATAAAGGCAATAGTTGAGAGAAACGATACTATACCCGGCCGTACATTCGACCTGGTAATGCAGGCATTGATATTGTTCTCTATCGTCACGTTTACCATAGAAACGTTGCCAGACCTTGAAGCCGATACCAGAAAATTTCTTCATGCTACAGAAGTCGTCGTCGTAATAAAGGAACCTCTATTAATTCGTCACAATGATATAATACAGCCCACTGATTTCA
>JAPPLI010000207.1 GCA_028819495.1 Gammaproteobacteria bacterium
AGCACTTCTTGTATTTTTTACCGCTACCGCACGGGCAGGGGTCATTGCGGCCGATTTTCAACCCTTGCATTTGCTACCTGTTCAACCGGTCTCATTGCCCTGCAATTATAACCGGTTTTCCGGTGCCGGGTGGCGCATGGTGTACAATAGCTATCGAAAAAGTATTCCCGCAATAGAAAAACTTGATGAACTCACTGCCCGAAGGCGTTGCGCCCTACTCACGCACCGCCACGTTTTCGACTCGCTCAATACCGGAGAAGTTGCGCAAGTCCCATAGCACCAAGGCAGGGACCTGGGCGAAAATCGTTATCCTGGAGGGCAGGCTGCGTTATCGCATTCTGGAGCCGGGTATACGGGAGTTCGAGCTGTCACCGGACCACCCCGGTGTTGTAGAGCCGGAGGTCCCGCACGAGGTCCAAGCCGTGGGCGAGGTGCGGTTCTACGTGGAGTTCTACCGCTGAATGTGTTTCAAGCATTTTATGATGAACGTTTCCTGATGAAGGCTTAAACAAGCGAATCCGCTCACCTGTTTCAGACACTACGCGGCCTCATAGATAAGGGAAGAATGAGAAATCTGAATGCTGGGCGTTTCCTGCTATTGGGATCAGCCTCCATCGACCTCCTGCAACAATCAGGCGAAACTCTGGCTGGCCGCATTGCCTTTGTAGAACTCGGCCCCTTGGACGTTCTTGAAGTTGGCGAAGTTGATTACGGAAAACTATGGACCAGGGGTGGTTTTCCCAACAGCTTTCTGGCAGATAGCGATGCCGACAGCGCTCTGTGGCGGGAGAGTTTCATCTGCACTTACCTTGAGCGCGACGTCCCTCAACTGGGACCCAGGATTCTGGCAGAAACCTTGCGCCGTTTCTGCGAGTAGTTCGAGGGACACGTCACTTAATAAAGGAGAAAAGCCATACGGTGAACCGCAGCCTTTCCGATGAATTATGTGAACAGCATGATAATTCAGTATTGTGTCCTCAGATTTCCCAGACGTTTTACGAGCTGGTCGAATTTGAAAGATAGGAGAAACGCTGAAATTTTATACCAAAATGTCATAAACCATCTGAATGAATTATCTAAACGCTGCTTTTTTGCCCTTAACATAATCCGCATAATATTTGTGCTTCCTGCGATTATCAGATGTGTCATCCAGTATCACAGAATTCAATCTGAGACAGATACGCAAAACATCCTCGTGGGTAATAATCGTTGTCCTGAACGACTTGATATAGTGAATAAATCCTAAACCAACAGTAACATTAGCCGGCATGGGGGTCTTGAGCTCAGCATCGCCAACGAACGCAATTACGGAATGGACAATCCTCCCCCGTATCTCAAGTCTCTCCAGTTCCTGTCTAACTGCCCGGACGTGGGCTTCATTCTGTTTCAATGGATTCTGAACCCTGTATTTTTTGCGATTGTAAAACATCTGTGTCCATTGCGAATCCTCCTTGTTGCCGAATATCCAGCCATCCCAATTCTTGGTTTCGACGACAAAAACGCCGTAAACCGATACAAAAAGGTGATCAATCTGTGTCGTTCCGTAAGGCGTCTGTAAAATACTATTATGAAACTGCCTGTACTCTGTAGCTGACAATTCACGCTCAGCATATTCCCTCACCCAGCGCTCACCTTCCTCTCCCCTCACAGTGGTTTCATCAACGTCAGAAGCAACATAACCAGGATGCTTAATACTGTTGAAATACTTCCACACCGTGTAAGCGGCTAACAAAAATAACAGGTAGAAAAAAATTCCTCCTTCGCCGAACTCTTTATTTCGATTACTTTCATCGCTCGACTCAACTTTTTGAACCTGTTTCCGACCCTGGTTTTCATCCTGTACAAAGCTATCATCGTCAGGAAAATCAGGCACTGTTCGTGGTTCATCCCCAGCCATGACTGGCTGTTCCGCTGGAGGTATTCTTTGCATGGACTGCTTAGACTTCACCTGAATCGCGCTCTTATCATCAGTTACGGTATCCGCAGCATCATGTTTCTCTGTCTTGTGTGCATACTTATCGTTATGTCGGTTCTCTTCGCCGGTCTCAGAAACACAATTCAAGTTACCAAGCATGCACCGGACGCGCTGATCAATGTTATAACGCGAAGTATCCGAGTATAAAGGCGAGGTCATTAACAAACCCAAGAACAGGCAGATGTTTGTCAAAAACAAGAGCATGTATTTCATCTTACAGGCCCATG
>JAPPLI010000140.1:0-5314 GCA_028819495.1 Gammaproteobacteria bacterium
TTAAAAATTCCGGGGTCAGAGTAAAAATCCTGACGGATTTCTTACTCCGACCCCACCCATTCCTCTGACCCCACCCATTCTTCTCAAGCCAGTGATTTGAGCAGGTCCTTGTTCACCAGCAACTGGTTGATAATGTTGTAGAACAGGCAACCCATGACGGTCGCCGGGATGATCGTCAGCCAGTCGAACCAGAGCAACGCGCGCGGGTCAACCTGGCAGACGGTAATGAAGGCAAGACCCAGCAACAATCCGTTGCGCACGATCATCCATTCGCTGATCGCTTGTTTCTGGGCCGGTCCGCCGCAACCGCAGTCGATATTGCGCCGGCCGCGCAGCAGGTTGATGCCGATGGCGGCGATGTAGATGCACAGCAGTGCGCCTGCCGGGAAAGCCGCGAGTCGTGCAGTGGAAGGTATCAGCAAGGCAACCCCGGTCATGATTTCTGCTACGGGCACCAGGTAGACACCCTGGCGGGCCAGGCTCTCCGGGAGAATTTTGTAATTCGCCAGGGTGGTCGCGAACTCTGCCGGCGCCCTGCACTTGTGCAGTCCTGCCAGCACAAATACGTAGCCGAGGATCAGCGCGGAAATAAGATTGAGTGTGGGGTCGAAGGTAAGGTTAAACATGGGTGTACTTCGCTGTGGTTTTCTGCCTCACCTCGTCTTCCGTGACGCCGGGCAGCAGTTTCACCAGGCGCATCCCCGAGTCATCGAAGTTGAATACCGCGAGGTCCGTAATCAGTACATCGACGGCATTGCGCGCGGTCAGTGGCAGACTGCACCTTTGCACCACCTTGGAGTTGCCGTTCCTGTCGCAGTGGGTCATGGTAACGATCAGTCTGCCCGCGCCGGAAGCCAGGTCCATGGCGCCGCCGACCCCGAGCAGGGGTTTGCCGGGCACGGCCCAGTTGGCCAGGTTACCCTGTTCGTCCACCTGCAACCCTCCCATGATCGCCGCGTCCACGTGGCCGCCCCGGATCATGGCGAAAGAGGCGGCGCTGTCGAAATAGCTGGAACCGGGCAGCGCGGTCACCGGTACTTTGCCGGCATTGATCGGGTACTCCATGGCGCCGCCGGTTTCCGGTTCCGGCCCCACGCCGAGCATGCCGTTTTCGGAATGCAGGACGATGCCGTCCTCCGGCTTGATCAGGTCCGCCACCAGGGTGGGGATGCCGACTCCCAGGTTCACGATATCTCCCCGCTTCAACTCTGCCAGCGCGAGCCTGGCCATCGACATGCGGGCTTCATCCACCTTTTTCAGGCTCGCGGCCACCGATGCCGATGTCCCCAGGTGTTCAGGGTTGAGGTCGGCCTGCACCAGGTAATCGACAAAGCAACCCGGCGTGTGGATGAAATCCGGGTCCAGCGCGCCGCCGGGGACGATCTCCTCCACCTCGGCGATAACCAGCCCGGCGGCGGTAGCAGCAGCCTGGTTGAAGTTGTTTTCAGTCATACGGTATTGCAGGTTGCCGGTGGTATCGGCGCGCCAAGCCCTGATGATGGCGACGTCGGCGCGCAGCGCGGGAACGAATACCATCTCCGTTCCGTCAATGACCCTGGTTTCACTGCCTTCCGCCAAAGGCGTTCCGGCCGCGGTCGGCGTGAAGAAGCCCCCCAGGCCTGCCCCGCCGGCGCGGATGGCCTCGGCCAGGGTGCCCTGGGGCAACAGTTCGAATTCGACGCCCCCGGACTGTGCCGCTGCAACCGCTTCCGGGTTGCTGGTGAAGAATGACCCTATGACTTTTTTGAACATTCCCTTGCGCAGGCAGCGGCCGCCGGCCAGGCCGGGCTCACCCACGTTATTGCCGATATAAGTGAGGTCCTTCACTCCGGTTTCCGCCAGGGCATGCATGATGTTGGTCGGGTTGCCCGTCATGCCGAAACCGCCGACGATAAGCGCGTCGCCGGAGCGCACTTTGGCGGCGGCCTGTTCCAGGGTAATCTGCGGCACGGTTCTCATGGGGTATATATTATAGCTATACGTAACGTCATAAGTCGGGCCATGTTCGTCATTTGCGCTCCCCCGTCATTCCCGCCTTCGCGGGAATGACGAATCACAATGCGGCATTATTTATGTCGTTGTGTATAAGTCAAAGTTCCTATACCGGCGCGGGAGGCTTGCCGTGGAAGGCGTTTTCAAGCAAGGCGCGCACCCGCTCGCGGGTGACAGGCTCAGGGTTGTTGACCGGTTTCTCCACGGTTACCGCGGCGGCTTCATCCAGGTCCTCCTGTTTTACCCCTATGTCCTTCAACGCGGTGGGCGCGCCGAGAGTTCCGGCCAGTTCAAACAGGCCGTTTGCCGCATCGTTGACGCTCAGGGCCTCGGCAATACGGTGGGTCGTCTCCGGCCTGGCGCCGGCATTGTAGGCGACGCTGTGCGGCAACAAGACCGTGTGCGTCTCTGCATGGGGCGTATTGAAGGTGCCGCCGAAGGTATGGCACAGGCGATGGTGCAGGCCGGTCGTGCCGGTGCCCAGCGCGGCGCCGGCGAGACTGGCGCCGTACAGGGCCCCGGCGCGCGCGTCCATGTTGCCGGGTTCAGCAATGATGAGAGGCAGACTGTGCGCCAGCGCGCGGATTCCTTCCAGGGCCAGCACCGAACTGATGGGGTTGGCGTCTTCTGCGGCTGCATTCGCGACGGCCTGGGCCATGGCGTTCATGCCGCTGGCTGCGGCGAATGCCGGCGGAAGCGTCAGGGTCAGTTCCGGGTCATAGATGGTCAGTGTCGGAACAACGACATTATCCCGCCTGGTAACTTTGCGGTTGTTCCGGGTCACTGCCCAGAGGTTGGTCATTTCCGAACCGGCGTAGCTGGTGGGCAACACGATATTGGGCAAGTCCAGGTGGAAAGCCAGGGCCTTGCCCAGCCCGGTGGTGGAACCGCCGCCCACGGAAACGGTGCAGTCTGCGCCCAGCCGTTTTACTTCCGCTGTCGCCTGGTCAAGTGTTTCGCCGGGCACGTGCATCATGGCCCGGTCGAACAGTCCCGCCGCCTTGTCACCCAGCAGGCTGACGATCTCCTGCCCGGTATCCGCCTGGTTCGGCGTTGCCAGCACCAGGGCGCGGGAGTAGCCGAGCTTCTCCAGTTCTTCCGGCAGGCGTTTACGGGCGCCGGCAGCGAATATGATGTTCCAGGGAAGGGCTTTATAGTGAAAATTCATCAACAAATGCAGGGGTCAGAGTAAAATTACCCCGGACCGTGCCATCGACCACGATAGTCATAATTTTACTCTGACCCCATCTATCTTGACCCCTTCTGTTCTCAATCGTCCCTGATTTCACCAATAACTTTCAGCACCTCGTCTTTATCGGCTTCGATCTGCGGCGACATCATCAGCTTGGTGCCAAGCGTTTCAAACGGTTCGTCGCAGGTGAACGCAGGTTTGTGCGAGCAGCAGGCCTCAAACAAAGCGCCTGAGGGAGTGCGGATATAGATGGAATCGAAATAACCGCGGTCTTTCACATCGGAGAAATCCGTGTAACCCAGTCCCTCGGTAAAAAACTTGATGGCATCCTGCTCTTTGCGGCTGGGCACGTTGTAGGCCATGTGGTGGATAGCGCCTTCTCCCACGGTCCAGGAACCCGGCTTGCGGTCCGGTTCAATCTCAAAATCCGTATAGGTGCCGGTGCCGCCCTCGCCCATGGAATAGCGAACCAGGTTGGAATCGTCCGCTTCCCTGCGGGACCCCCATGCCACTTCCAGGAACTCTGCCATGAATTCCATGTCGCGGGTGGAAACACCGGCCGCGTGGGTGCCGCGGATCATGTTCTCGGCGGGAACCGGACCATCGGAATATGGCGCGCGCGTATCACCGCCGACACCGGCCAGGGAGATGCGGATATTGTGCGGGGACCGGAAATCAAGATGTTTTTCGCCGAAGCGCTCGGTCTCCGTCACCTCGAAACCATGCTCCTTCAAGCGTTTGTGCCAGTAGGGCATTGAATCTTCCGGCACGGACAGGCTTACGAAGCTGACCTGCCCGCTGCCCTCCTTGGCCTTCACGCCGATGTGGGCTACCGGGAACGTGGTGAGCAGCGTACTTTCTTCACCGATGTCATTCCCGTAGTACAGGTGGTAAACCGGCGTGGCCCCGTCGTAGAACAGGGTGCGCTTGACGCATTTCAGGCCCAGGACCTTGGTGTGAAAATCAAAATCTTCCTGCACGTTGCCGACACCGATCGTTATATGGTGGTGACCGGTCAGGCTTGTGCCGGGTAGTTTATCGGACATGTTGATTCTCCTCCGGGGAATTATATTGTTACCGTATTTTTAATAAATCGAACCGACCTGTACAGTTTAGAAGTTGTCTGTATTATAATCAAGGATTATTCGATCTCTTCAATGAATGAAGAAATGAAGGAGTCGACAACTTTATCTATATAGTTTTTCTGCTCCCGGGTTGTCATAGGTCCCTTGATGCCGCAATACCTTTCCAGCATGGGCTTGTGCAGTATCATGCCCCAGAAGTATTGTGACGCCAAAGATGGATTTTTACACCTTATCTTGCTCTTTTCCACCATTGTAGAGAGATATTTTGTCACGCCCGCCATACCGCGTTTCGGTCCATGCTCATAATATGTTCTCCCTACATGAGGTATCCGTTCAGCTTCGGCATATATGATCCGGCATAGACTAATGTGATCTTTCGATGTGATGACCTTTATACCTGTCCTCCCAATCAGCTTCAGGCCTTCCTCAATACTGAGGGTTGTAAGGTCCAGGTTTTCTATGGGAGCCAGGTGGTCACGTAATTTCTCATCCAGTACGGCAATGAAAAGTGCCTGCCTGCTTCGGAAATGCTTGTATATGGTGCTTTTTGAGGAGCCGGAACGTTTTGCCAGATTATTCATGCTGGCTTTTTCATAGCCCATTTCCATAAACATACCGGTGGCGTGTTTAATCAATTCCTTTCGCTTGAGTATGGCGTCCCTGCGCATTTTTTTGACGGCAGGCGCGGCAGTTTGCTGTTCTGTCACGCTTTGTTTTTGATTTGTGCTCATGAATGTTTAATTTGTCGTCAGCGGGTCCGGGTCATGAGCGTTAATATAACATCATCCGGTAAAAGTAAAACCAGCGGGATGCTATACTGTGGCGCTTTTCAAATACTTGATTCTGTGTCGGGGAAACAGGACCCGGTGTACGTGAGCCATTTCAAGTGCAATATCAGGCGGTTGGCAGATTACCCGAATTTGTGGGCGTATACCCGCGATCTCTACCAGCAACCGGGTATCGCGCAAACGATCAACATGGAACATATCAAGAAGTCCTATTACGGCAGTCACTCCATGGTGAACCCGACCGGCATTGTTCCCGT
>JAPPLI010000140.1:5414-24454 GCA_028819495.1 Gammaproteobacteria bacterium
AGAAGTCCTATTACGGCAGTCACTCCATGGTGAACCCGACCGGCATTGTTCCCGTCGGTCCGGATTTCCATCCCGGGGCGCCCCATGATCGGCATTTGTTATCCGCAGATGACGCAGATTAACGCAGATAGGTGGGGACAGATTTAAATCTGTCCCCTTTTTTGATACGGTATCTTGTGATCTATTGAGTTCCGGAATTTACCAGTATCTTGAGGGGAGGATCATGTCAGTAACGACCATTTTCGGCAGTATAGACAGCTTCAAAAAGGGAGGTGTGGAGATCACCGGTAACGAGGATGCCCGGGATTACCTGTTCTCCAATATGTTCGAGGTCGCCGGCAATGCCGGGCCGTGGGAACGCACCGTCATCGCCAAAAACCTGGAGAATACCATCGAGTGCATCCGCGCCGAGGGCGACAGTCCCTGGTATGTCTGCAGCCATGACGAGACTGCCCTGCTGATGCAGGGAAGCATGGAAGTCCGGTTTGTCCAGCCGGCGGACCGCGGCCTGGTTCCGCCGGAGGACATGGAGGGTTCCGTGAAGCTGTCCGGGCAGCCTGAAGGCCGGGCCATGGGCCATGTGAACGCCACCAGGGGCCACCTGGTGCTGTTGCCCGCCGGCGCCGCCTACCAGTTTCGCGCGCAAGAATTGAGTGTGATATTACTGCAAACCATTCAGGGCGATGAATCCGTCGAGAACTGGGCGGAAATCTGCCAGCACTGAACCCGGAGATAACCACCATGGCAGCCACAGCAGAACAAATTAACGAACTGCCGGTTCTGACCGGAGCTCACCGGGAAAGCGAACCGCATCCGACCAACGGTTACAAACGCTTCGAAATCGGTTCGTTCACGTTTACCAGGGATGAGTATTTTACCCGAATCCAGTGCCCGACCAGTACCCACGTGATGGACGTGGAGAATTTCCTGCGCTCTTTGATGCGGGACGTGGCCTGGGGATTTTTTTACGGCTGGGTCAACTTTGATGAGGTGTTTGGCACGGTGAACAATTACGGCACTGTGGACGTGTTTATGGGCGCCTATAACCAGGGCTACAAGGATTCCGGCACGGACTTTACCGAGCGCTTCGAAGCGGGTGTATTACTGGCCTGTTTCAGGTCCTTGTTATCCGACTGGACCAATGCCGGCTTCGACCCGTTTGCCGCTCCCTTGGAGACCGGCAGCGCGCGCGGACCGAAAAACGGCAACAACGATAAGGCCGTCAATTTCCAGCGGGAACTGGCGGAGCGTTTCGTCGGCCTGCCGGGCGACAGCCCCATTCGTTCCGATGAAAACGGGCGGCCGGTCAACCGCCAGTTCGCCGACGTGGACCAGTCGGAACCGGAGGTACATGCCGAGCCCGGTTTCGAGGGCCAACTGGCGGGCTTCAACCTGTTCAGGTACCTGTCCCGCTCGCCGGTCACGTGGAACCCGTCCATCGTATCCGTGGTGAGGAGCAGCGCTTACTGCCCGACGTCGGAAGAACACATTCTGCCGGTGGACCACGGCAACGACAGGGTGGAATGGTTTATCCAGATGTCCGACGAGATCACCTGGAAAGTGGCCGACAAGAACACCGCGGCTCCCATGTCCGTGGTGACCATGAAGGCCGGAGACGTGGCCTGTATGCCGGCGGACATACGCCATAGAGGCTTCTCACCGAAGCGGTCCATGCTGCTGGTCTGGGAAAACCTGACACCTGGCCTGGAGAAACGCTACGCAGACGGTGAACTGCCGCCGGTGCCGGCGACGTTTTAGATATAACGACATAAACCAGCGTCGCACTATAGTTCGTCATTCCGGGCTTGACCCGGAATCCAGTGGAATATTGTGTCGCCGCAGGCGACTCTTTATCTACTGGATTCCCGCATTCGCGGGAATGACGGAGGTGGGACGGGAATGACGAACGGAAGCGCAGGGCAGTCCTCAACCCCACACTTCCCGAGCAAGTTCTACAATCATCTCCAGTTTTTCCCATTGCTGATCCTCGGTCAGTATGTTGCCTTCCTCGGTGGAGGCGAACCCGCATTGCGGGCTCAGGCAGAACTGGTCAAGGTCGGCAAACCGGGTGGCTTCGTCGATGCGACGCCGGATGGCGTCCGTTTCTTCCAGGTCCCCGGACTTGGAGGTAACCAGGCCCAGAACGACCCTCTTGTCGCCCCGCGGCAGAAAGCGTAACGGCTCAAAGCCGCCGGCGCGGTCCGTGTCGTATTCCAGGAAATAACCGTCATAAGCCGTCTCTCCCAACAGGATTTCCGCCACCGGCTCATAGCCGCCTTCCGCGATCCAGCTTGAACGGAAGTTGCCGCGGCAGACGTGGGTGGTCACCACCATATCCGCCGGTTTGTCTTTCAGCGCGTGGTTGATCATGTCGGCATAGATGCGCGGCAACGGTTCCGGGTCGTCTCCCCGGTCCCGCGCGGCCTGACGCTCTTTTGCGGAACATAGATAGGCCCATACCGTGTCGTCGAATTGCAGGTACCGGCAACCGGCGGCATAAAACGCCTGCACTGCCCTGCGGTAGGCCTCCGCGGTGTCGGCGAAGAACTCATCCAGTCCGGGGTAGACCTGTTTGCTGATCGAGACCCTGCCGCCGCGGAAGTGCAGTACGGAAGGCGCCGGGACGGTCATCTTCGGTGTGACATTGGTTATGCCATGAAGAAAGCGAAAGTGGTCCAGCATGTAATGCCCGTCAAAACCGACCCTGCCGGTCACGGCGACGGTTCCCGGTTTTGTTTGCACTCCGCGAAACTGGATGCCATGCTCGCTTTTAACCAGGTCCACACCCTCCAGTCCGTCGAGGTAATCGAAGTGCCACCAGGCGCGCCTGAACTCACCGTCCGTGACGGCCTGCAGGCCGGCGGCTTCCTGGCGCGCGACGACTTCACGGATACATGCGTCTTCAATCGGCTTGAGGGCTTCTGTGTCTGTTTTGCCGTTCTCAAGGTCGGCGCGCGCGGTTTTCAACCGGGCAGGTCGTAATAAACTGCCTACCTGGTCTGCGCGAAATGGCGCTCCCTCAGTCATGCGGCTTTATGCCTCTGTTTTGATTTCATCCGGCAAGTATACCGTATATGATAAGGAACGTGATGTTGCGCTGGAGACATAACAGATATATGGGGTCAGAGTAAAATTTCTAACGAAATTCTTACTCCGACCCCGCCCCGGCCGCAGGGGTCAGAGTAAGAAATTCGAAGAATTTTTACTCTGACCCCGGAATTTATGCCGTCATGAATAATACAATAAAACAGTTAATCGGAAAGCTGGGACCGGACGTTATCCTGACCGGCGCCGATATTTCCGGGAAATACCATGCCGACAGTTCGGGAGAGACAGCACATCCGCCTGTCGCCGTTGCCCGGCCCGGCTCGACCTCACAGGTGTCGGACATCCTGCGCATCTGCTCTGCCGCGAACCAGAAGATCGTGGTGCAGGGCGGGCTGACGGGGTTATGCGGCGGCGCCACTCCGCAGGAGCAGGAAGTCGCGCTGTCTCTTGAGCGCCTTAACGGGATTGAGGAACTGGACCAGGCATCCATGACCATGACGGTTCTTGCAGGCACCCCACTGCAGGCCATACAGGTTGCGGCGGACGAAGCCGGGTTCCTGTTTCCTCTCGATCTCGGCGCCCGGGGATCCTGCAATATCGGCGGAAACATCTCCACCAATGCCGGCGGCAACGAGGTAATAAGGTTCGGTATGACCCGCAACCTGATCCTGGGGCTGGAAGTGGTACTGGCGGACGGCACCGTCATTACTTCGCTGAACAAGATGTTGAAAAATAACGCCGGTTACGACCTTAAACACCTGTTCATCGGCACCGAAGGCACCCTGGGGATTGTCACGCGCGCGGTGTTGCGCCTGTTCGCAAAGCCGGAGGGCCGCAGCACCGCGCTGGTGGCGCTGGAATCATTTGATGACGTGATCAGCTTCCTGCATTTCATGAGCCGGGAATTCAGCGGGTCGCTGAGTTCGTTCGAAGTGATGTGGGACAGTTATTATGATTACATCATGGAACACGTTCCAACGGTGAGCAGCCCGTTCGATGAGCGCTATCCCATTTACGTGTTGACCGAGATCGGCGACAGCTCAGGCAACAGCGTTCTTGAAGATGCCCTGGCAGGGGAGTTGGAGGAAGACAGGATACTGGATGCCGTGATCTGTAAATCCGAAAGGGAAAGGGAGGCCGTCTGGGCGATCCGTGACGGCGTTGGAGATGCCATGGCCGTGATAATGGATAATGCCAATTTTGACGTGAGCGTGCCAATTAATGCAATGGCGGATTTCCTCAAGCAACTTGAAACGGAAGTCAAGGCGCTGCTGCCGGACACCGCGCTCCTGGTCTTCGGTCATATCGGTGACGGCAACCTGCACCTGGTGTTCACGGTGAACCGGAAGGAAGACAAGAAGACAATCTATGACTTGGTATACAGACAGGTCGGCGCATACAACGGCTCAATCTCCGCTGAACATGGTATCGGAATCATGAAACGGGCATACCTGCATCAATCCAGGAGCGCGGAAGAACTGGCGTTGATGAAGCTGTTGAAACGGACCATGGATCCGAACAACATACTGAATCCGGGACGGGTGATAACCTGAGAGACGCAAACTATGGCGGCAATTGACTTTGGCGATATATCAGAAGCGTTGTCGTCTTATTCGGCGCGCAACCTGTCGAACAGGTCGATTGCCGCACTCGCGCAGGTTGTCTTGACGCTCTCCCAGTCATGCCAGCGTTGGTCAAGATGCTTGTACTCCCTTAGTTCAATATCATCCAGATCGTAAGGGACCGGGTTAGCCAACTGTATCTGTAGCTGTTGCAGGGCTGATTCACCATTCTCCTGCGGATACAGTTCATCAAATGATCGAAGCGCCTCGGCGGTTTCCTGAACACCCAGGTGTTCGCTGAGCGCCGCAAAATCCAGGTAATCCCGGGTTGCGTTTCTGCGGAGAATCAGGAGGCTCTTGATGCGCAGGGTTTCCGCGACGGTCGGCACGGTCAACCGGACACCCTGGTGGTCAAGCACAGTGGTTTCCAGCGGGGCCTGCCGTACCAGTTGCCTTATCCCTGTTTCTATACCGTCGAGGCTGCCCAAAATCAGCACCGGGCGCCTTGCTCGCGCAGTTTCCCAACCGGCTACGGATTCCAGTTGTGACAGCACCTCATCAAAATGCGCTCGCAGGTCGGTGAGTACATGATCGGCGTCCCGTGAGAACCGGTGACCGGCATGGACTGCCGCGGCAGTACCGCCGACCAGAACGGCTTCAGGCAATATTGTCTGAAGCCGTGTAGCTGCCGATAATACCTGCTCCCAGTCAGGCAGCGGCTTCGACGACGCGGTGTCTTGCGGCATAGTTGAACCAGAAATGGTAACGCTGGGCGTACGGGTCAGCAATATACTGGCGGCAGATCTTTACTACCTTGTCGAACAGTACCGGGTTGTCGAGTAGCGCATGCCTCAGGTCATCCCAATCCTGGCGCCGCCCGCGCGCGATAATATCGTCCATCGACGCAAGTGTGTAACCCTGATGATTAAGGTGACGGTGCAACATAATGTGAATTATACCATCAGGCCACAGCACATCAGGAAAGTAATGTCGTCAAACGATAGTTACGCAGGTCCGACCCTGTTCACAGGCTATTCATGTTGAAAGGGAAATTGCAAACGTTAATCCCCGTATGTTAGAGTGCAGTTTCACCGGGTCGCAGCCCCGCAGGCTGTGACCTGTACCACCAGGGCCGAGGCGAGAGATCCCAGCCGGGCAAACGGCAACCGGTTTCCCGCCGTGAACTGAAGGAGAATTGCTAATGAAAGCAGCTAATGAAGCCAAATCCGCCGGTGACGCAACGCCGGTGATCTTTGACACACTGAAAGCGGCGCAGGAGTTGAAAAAGACCGGGTTCGAAGACCGGCAAGCCGAAGCCGTCGTAGAGACAATCAGCAAAGCAGTGAGTGAAACCGTAGCGACAAAAGCCGACCTGCAATTAGTGAGGTCTGACTTCAAATTACTGGGGTCCGAGTTCGATTTACTGAAATCTGAGTTCGATTTACTCAGGTCCGAGATGGCGACAAAAGCCGACCTGCAATTACTGAGATCCGAGTTCGAATTACTTCAGCAATCAGTAGACAGCAGGTTCGACAAAGTGGACAGCAGGTTTGACGCTCAGGAAAAGTCCTTGCGCCAGGAGATGGCGGCGCAGGAGAACAGAATCGTCCTCAAGCTGGGCGGTTTGATGGTGACGATGATCTTTCTGCTGCTGGCCATCGGCCCGTTTTACATTCGCTGGGTGATGTCCCTGATGGGTTCATCATAAACTCTAACTGAACTTTACCGTCAACGGGCGCGCAGAGACCATTGACGTCACCCCGCGCACGCGCCTGCTCGATGCCCTGCGCACCGACCTCGGATTGACAGGCACGAAAGAAGGCTGGATGAAGCCGTCATCAATGCCGCGGCTGCGACCGCAGCGCGGGAATCATGCCCCATTGACGATTTCCGCGCTACCGGCGCCTGCCGGCGCTGGATGGTGGAGGCGCTGGTCAGACGCGGCCTTGATGAAATCGCGCGCTAAGGCGTACGATAGCCGATATTGTCCGGAAACAGCGTCAAGGGACTCGTAATGGAGGAAACACCTGTCCCAATCGTCTATCATTCAGGCAAAGCAGATATTCATGAACGGGGCGGATGACCAAGCAGTTTGAACCAGGCGCGATGTACCTGTCCTTCAGGAATGCCCTGGCCCGCGCCATCTCCCATATCGTGCCGGAGGCGCAGAAAACCAGGAAAACAAATCGAGGAGGTGGGTCGTGAACAAAATTCACGAATTTCCCAACCAGGACAAGGTCCATTCCGAAGCCGGCGAATGGCTGGCGAAGCTGGACCGGGGTTTATCGGATGATGAACGCGTGAACTTGCAGAAGTGGCTGTTCGAAAGCAAGGAGAACCGCACAGTATTGTTCAACATGGCGGAACTCTGGGACAGGATGGATTCCCTGTCCAGGTTGTCCGACCTGTTCCCGGACGTGTCCCGGCAGCCACCCTGGATGCGACGAACGCGCGGATAAGGAAAATTGCGCCTGAAGAAGTCGCGGTGGATTTGTCCTGGCGTGAAGGCAACCTCATATTCCAGGGAGAAACACTGGAAGAAGCCATACATGAAATCAGCAGGTACACCTCCGTTGAATTTGAAATACTTGATGAACGCATCAAGAGCGTGCGGGTTGCGGGCCTGTTCAAGGCCGGTGATATCAATGGCCTGCTGCTGACCTTGCGCGAAAATTTCCACATTCCATCACAGCGTGTGGGTACGGAACGCGTCCTGCTCGGAGCAAGGTAGTCCTGCCCGCGCCCGCATCCACAAACAAGGCACCTCTACATCTGCCGCAAAAATGTCCCTGTCTTTATGGAGGAAAACTCCCCCTGGTTCGTCTCTTGAACTTGCAGGAAGTTTCCCGGTATGCGGGGATGGCAGAATGACATTTTCTTCCGGCCTGGTTTGTGGCTTGCTGCTGTTCCTGGTTTTCACGGTGTCTGCTGAAACCGCCGGGTCCGAACAGAAAATACGTTTCAACATTCCTCCGCAACGGGCGGATTTGTCGCTGACGGCATTCGCGAAGCAGGCCCGGTTGACGCTGATTGTTCCTTTTGACCTGGTCAGGACAAAGACCACCAATAGGCTGGAAGGCGAGTACGGGGTCAAAGAGGCTATCCGGATTCTTCTTCAGGGAACGGGGCTGGAAGCGCATGTGGGCGACGATAACCAGTTAAGTATTTCAGTCGGTCAACCTTCGGGAGGAACACAGACCATGAATAAGAAAGCAGACAGGTCAGCCGGAATCCTTGCCTTGTTCGGACGTAACGCGACGGGTGGACTGATCCACTACATTTCCAGGAAGCCGACGGATGAGTTCGAAGCCTACGGCAGCGTCTCTTATGCCGAATACGACCACGTACGTTTCGAAGGCGCCGCAGGCGGCCCTCTCACGGACAGCCTGCAGCTCAGGATTTCAGGTTTCGTCAACAATCATGATCCGTTTGTAGACAATATCGGCACGGGGAACGACGGTAATGAAGCCGACACCTGGGCGGTGCGCGGGCAAGCGACTTTTACGCCGACCGATAGCTGGAGCGTATTCGGGCAGGTTGAATGGGATTTCACCGAGGCTTTGACCGTGATAGCCGGTTTGCGCTATCTCAATGAGGAAAAAGAGATGGATGCCAGGGGCAGTATTGCCGGATTTCTCGCCGGTCTGCCAATCCCCCGTATTTATGGGACGCTTAATCCTGATAATTCACCGAACGCGCGGGTCGAGGAAGAAGACGTTGCCGGTAAAATCCAACTGAACTGACAATACGGTGATGACTTGCTGCTCTACGCCGGCGTCTCGCGCGGCGTCAAAGCCGGTGGTTTTAACGCGGTGTTCGGCCTGCCAAATCCCAACGCGGTTCCATACGGCAAGGAAACGCCTGTTACTTACGAGGTCGGTTTCAAATCAACCTTGATAAACGGGCGCGCCCTGTGGAACACCTCGTTGTACTATTACGACTACCAGGATTACCAGGCATTTGCTTTTCTGGCCCTGGAGCAACTGGTATTCAATACGGATGCCGAGGTTTATGGCGTGGATTCAAACCTGCTGATTTCTCCAATTGAGGGCCTGGACCTGAATCTTGGCATCAATATCATGGATACCGAGGCGAAAAATGTCGGTAACCCGGCAGGTTTTGTTGCTGACCGCAAATTGCCTAATGCCCCCGACGTGCAGTTCACCGGCATGGCGCGCTATCAATGGCCGCTGGCGAACGGGACGATGGCAATACAGGGTGACCTCACCTATCAAAGTGAAAATTCCTTTATCATTTACAATGACCCGGCCAACACGATTGACGGTTATGTTGTCGGCAACGCCAGACTTTCCTGGACCAGCGGCGATGATCGCTGGAGCGCGGCCGTGTTCGTAAAGAACATTGGCGATAAGGAATATATCACTTCGATTTCAAACAATGCCAGCTTTGCAGCGTTTGGCCTGGGCCACGTGCAACGTTTCTACGCCCGCCCGCGCTGGGTGGGAGGGCAGGTAACCTGGCGCTGGAATTGAGTTCAACCGGGGTCGGAACTATTGATTCCTTTTGAAGGCCTGGTACATCGTGTCGATGTCGCGCCACACCGGGCCGGGTTTGCCGCCGCTCACAGGCCTCCCGTCGAGCCGGACTACCGGTGCGATCCCCAGTGTGGAACTGGTGATCCATATTTCATCGGCCTGCAGCAGTTCCGCCTTGCTGACCGGGACTTCCCGGCATTGATATGGGGATGCCCCGATCAACTCCACCACGAGGTCGCGGGTGATTCCCGGCAGCAACCGGTTGCTCTTTGGGGGCGTAGTGACGGTATCTCCGGTAACGATAAAAACATTGCTCGCGGCGCCTTCGGTAATGTATCCGTCGCGATATAGAATCGCCTCGATGGAGCCGTCTTTTTCACGGGCGTATTGTTTCAACATGACGTTCGGCAACAGCGCCACCGCCTTTATGTGGCAGTATTCCCAGCGGATATCTTCGTGCAGCGCCGCGCCGACGCCCCGGCTCACGTCCGTCTCCTGCAATGGTTTGCAATAGATGAAAACAGTCGGAGTGGAACCTGCCTGGTAGAAATGGTTTCTCTCGGCCACTCCCCGGGTGACCTGGATGTAAATGGAGGAATCTCCAGTGACACGGTTAAGTGTCAGAAGCCGGTCTATCAATGACTGCCATTTTTCACCGTCGTAATCCAGTTGCAGGGAGATCCCGTCCAGGCTGTCGCGCAATCTTTTTACGTGTTCCTTCAACCTGAACGGTTTGCCTGAAAATACCGGAATGACCTCATAGACCCCGTCCGCGAAAATAAACCCCCGGTCCAGCACCGGCACCTGTGCCTGCTCCAGCGGGATGAAGTTGCCGTTCAGGTATACCGTTGTCAATTAAGGAACCTCTGATGAAGTCAGAGGTTCCTACGGTACAGGGATGTGCCGTCAAAATCAATGACAGTACGTCATTGATTTTGTGAGCAAAATAAAAATCGCATTTTTGTTTTGCGTGCTCTGACAAGTCCTGGATGGACTTGTTCAGAGCCTTACCGCAGCTTCCGTTGCAGCATGATATGATCCCTTAACCGGATAAATAAACCGCCTGCGGGAATGGCTTCGGACGCGACCAGCGGCAGGGTTGCGATAACTTCCTCATCCAGCGACAGTTCCAGTTGCCCCAGTTTCTGCCCCGCTTCGACCGGCGCGATTGGGTTTTCTTCAACCGTCGTCACCGTTTCAATCTGATCATAATGCCCCCTGGGCAGGGTCAACACGAGATCGTCCTCCACCACCAGGTCCAGACTGTCGCGTTCCCCTTTCCATACCTTGACGTTGGTTATCGTCTCATCCGCGCTATACAGTTTCCTGGTTTCATAAAACCTGTAGGAATAGTTCAGCAATGCCTGGGTGGCCTTGGTCCTGGCCCCGGTGCCGGCGGCCCCCATGACTACCGAGATCAGGCGTATTCCGTCCCGTACGGACGAGGCTACGAGGCAGTATCCGGCGCTTTCGGTATGTCCGGTCTTTATCCCGTCAACGCTTGAATCCGCCCACAGGAGGCTGTTCCGGTTGGATTGTTTTATGTCGTTGTAAGTGAATTCCCTTACGGCATGCAGCGCATAGATGTCCGGGTAATCCCTGATCAGGGCGCGCGCCAGGGTAGCCAGGTCCCTGGCCGTCGTATAATGATTTTCGTCGGGCCAGCCGGAACTGTTGGTGAAACGGGTGTTCTTCAATCCCAGCTCGGCGGCATAGTGGTTCATGAGGTCGGCAAAGGCTTCCTCCGTGCCGGAAATGTGCTCCGCCAGAGCGACGCTGGAGTCGTTGCCGGACTGGATGATCACGCCCTTCAACAGGTCTTCGACACTGACCTGGTTCCCCACCTCAATGAACATGCGCGAACCCCCCATGCGCCAGGCCCGCTCACTGACGGTCACCTGGTCGGTCATGGCGATATGGCCTCCGGAGATTTGACTGGCCGCCACGTAGGCGGTCATCATCTTGGTGAGGCTGGCGGGTTCCACCCGCCGGTCTGTATTTTTTTCCACCAGGTAATATCCGCTGTCCGAGTCTACGATCAGGTAGGAAACCGCGTCGATCTCGGGCGGTGGAGGTACCACCGTGACGGCGCCGGAAGCAGCGATGTTGAGGCAGAGCCCGGCAAGCGGGACAAGCAGTTTGAGCGTCAGGTTTTTCATGGTGTTGTGTTTTGCCGTGTAATATCAGGGGTCAGAGTAAAATTTCTGACGAAATTCTTACTCTGACCCCGGCTTTCGGATGCACAGGGGTCAGAGTAAGAAATTCGGGGGCCGATCTCTGGGGTCGGAGTAAGAAATCCGTCAGGATTTTTACTCTGACCCCGGTTATTCATTCATTCCAGCAGGATACGGTGATCGTGGATATCAAACAGTTCCAGGCTTTCAACAATGCCGTCCGCGCTATCGATGTTATTCAGCGGACCGATTTTAACCCGAAATGCGGGCGCTTCGTTTAACCTGGTTTCTTCTATCCTGACCGGGGCTTCCAGCGCCAGCAGCCTGTTTTTCATTCTCACGGCATTACTGTAATCGGAGAAGGCGCCCACCTGGATATAAAACTCCGGCGGTAAGCGGTTGTCCTGCGTCTGCGGCCGGGTCTCAACAGGAGCGCCGCCGCTTCGGTAGGACCGGGGATTGATTGCACGAATTTCCACCAGGGCCGTTCCTTTCCCGATCATATCCAGCTTGATGGCGCCCGTGTAGGATAAGTCAACGACCCGGTTGTCGTGGAACGGGCCCCGGTCATTGACGCGGACGACGATTTTTCTGCCGTTTTCCAGGTTCTTCACTTCCAGGTAAGTGGGCAAAGGCAGTGTCTTGTGGGCCGCGGTCATGGCGTACATGTCGTAAATCTCGCCGCTGGAGGTCTTCTTGCCGTGAAAATCCGGCCCGTACCATGAAGCGATGCCTTCTTCGGCAAATCCATCGCTGCTGTCCAGTACGAAATACCTTTTCCCAAACACTTCGTAGGTTTTCATGTTGCCTAGTTCGCTTTTCGGTTCAGCCTTGGGGACGGCATCAGGGATTTTTGCCAGTTCCGCAGGGGACCGTTTCGGGGCAGCGTGTTTTTTTTCCGGCGCAGTGGAACAGGCTGAGAGGGTCATGCATAGTATAAGCAACGCTATGGGATAGATGGGGTCAGAGTAAAAATTCTTCGAATTTCTTACTCTGACCCCGGAGCTTGCTGAGCTCGTGAACGCTGAGATCATGTGCCGGCCTGGTATTGTTCCCTGATTGCTTCCGCCAACTGGTAAACTGCCATGGCATACAGCGCGCTGTGGTTGTATCTCGTTATCACGTAGAAATTATGCCGCGCCAGCCAGTACTCATTTCCGTCCCGGTTTTCAAGCTCAAGCAGTTTTACCTTTTCGGAAGCATCGAGTTCTGTCCCGGCGGTGACACCGGCTTCAGTCATGTCCGCCACGGCCAGTTTCGGTTCGAGACCTTTGGTCAGCAATGCGGAAATATCACTGTCGGGTACGGTTGCGGGGCTGGTTATTCCCGCGCCTTTTCTCCATCCATGTTCCTTGAGGTAATTCCCGACACTGCCGATCGCGTCCGCCGGGTTGTCCCAGATATCCGTCAGGCCGTCGTCGTCAAAATCAACGGCATAAGCCCGGTAACTGCTCGGCATGAATTGCGGGATGCCCATTGCCCCGGCGTAGGAGCCCGCCAAAGTATGCGGGTCCAGGGATTGTTCCCGTGCAAGCAGTAAAAAATGCTTGAGTTCCGAGGTAAAGAACCTGCTCCGCTTCGGATAATCAAATGCCAGGGTCGAAAGTGAATTGATGACCTTGAAGCCGCCCGTAATACGCCCGTATTTAGTCTCCACTCCGATGACGGCAACCAGAATTTCCACCGGAACGCCGTATTTTTCCGCGGCGCGTTCAAGTTGTGCCTGGTTCCTGCGCCAGAATTCCGCTCCTCCCCGTATGCGCCCGGGTTTGATGAATATCGCCCTGTAACGGTGCCAGGGAAATGCTTCAGCGGGCCTGGTAATGGCGGCGATGACTTTTTCCGACAGTTCCACCCTGCCGAGGACGTCATTCAATTCCGTGGCTTCGTAACCGTACTCTGCAACCATGTCATTGATAAATGAGACAACTTCTGCGCGTTGCAGCAGGTCCGCCCTGGCATGACTGAAAAGCAATAAAATACATACGGCAATAGCCGCACTGAATTTCATTCCAGTTCGACAACGGGGATAACGGGGACGGACTTCAAGTCCGTCCCCTGCCAGACCGGCAATAACTGCTATGAATTTCATATTAATTCGACAGTATTCTTCTGTGGGTGTGAACCGCCATGAGGATACCGAAACCTGCCATGATAGTCATCATGGATGTGCCGCCATAGCTGATCAGCGGCAAGGGAATTCCTACTACGGGTAATTGCCCCGACACCATACCCATGTTGACGGCAATATAAACAAAAAAACCCGCTATGACACCCACGCCCAGCAACTTTCCATACAAGTGCTGGGATTGCAGGGAAATGTACAGCCCCCTGGCAATGATGAACAGGTACAGGCTGACCAGTACGAACACCCCGATCAACCCGAACTCCTCGCAGAATACCGCAAAAATAAAATCGGTGGATCTTTCAGGCAGGAATTCCAGGTGCGATTGCGTTCCGTTCAGCCAGCCTTTTCCATACAGCCCGCCCGAGCCGATCGCGATCTTGGATTGTATGATGTGGTACCCGGAACCGAGCGGGTCCTGCTCCGGGTCCAGGAACGTCAGCACCCGTTTTCTCTGGTAATCATGCATCAGGCTCCATATCACCGGCGCTGAGGAGAGGGCAGCCACGGTAAAACCTGCCAGCAGTTTCCAGCTTATGCCGGCGATGAACAGGACGGCGAAGCCGCTGACGGCTATCAGCATGGCCGTGCCGAGGTCCGGTTGCTTCGTCACCAGGAGTACGGGAGCGATGATGAACAATAACACGACAAACACTTTCGTGACGGTGGGAGGCACTGCCTTGCTGAGATGCAGGGCAATCACCATGGGCAGGGCCAGCTTCATCAGTTCCGACGGTTGAAAGCGAAACGGACCGAAGCCGAGCCAGCGTTGCGCTCCTTTACCCGTTTCGCCGAAGAACAGGACCAGGACCAGCAGACCGAGACTGACAAGATAGAACCAGAGCGAGCCCCCCGACAACCGTGCAGGCGGAACCTGGGCAATGGTGAACATTACCGCCAGGGCCGCCACCAGGTGGATTGAGCGGCGCATAAGCATATCCGTATTCTGGCCGCTGGCGCTGTACAGCGCCACGTATCCGACCAGGCTCAATGCCAGTATTCCCAGCAACAAAGGCGTGTCAACATGTAATCTTTGTGCCAGGGTTTCCTGTTTCATCCCGTGCCTGCCCTTTTTTTCCTGTGAAAATAATGATCCAGCAATTCCCTGGCTATAGGAGCTGCGGTCCTGGAACCGCCGCCGCCGTTCTCGACTATCACGGCCATGGCTATCTCGGGCGCTTCGACCGGGGCGAATGCGATAAACAGGGCATGATCACGAAATTCCTCGGGAATTTCATCTTCGTTATATTCTTCATCCTGTCCGATGCTTATTACCTGGGCCGTGCCGGTCTTACCCGCAATATGATACTCCGCGCCTGCCCCGGAAGCGCGCGCCGTGCCTCTTGTTCCATGTAAAACCTCCTCCATGGAATGAATGATCACGTCCCAGTTTGCAATGTCGGTGGATATGACTGGTTTGGCTGCCTGGTCGGGAGCCTTGATCACAAGTTGTCCTGTGACTGAATCCCTCACTTCCGACAGCAGGTAAGGCCGAACCTGCCTGCCGCGGTTTGCGACTACTGCCGTGGCCGCGACCAACTGTATGGGCGTGACGAGGGTAGCGCCCTGGCCTATCCCGGCTATCAGGGTCTCTCCCGGGTACCAGGGTTGGCCCAGGGCCTCGCGCTTCCATTGGGTTGACGGAATCAATCCAGCAGCTTCGCCGCCGATATCGATGCCCGTCGGTTTGCCGAAACCGAAGCCCATCAATGTCTGGTGAATCCGGTCGATACCCATATCCCGGGCCAGGACGTAAAAGTATACGTCACAGGACTGGGCGATGGCATTGACCATATCCACGTGGCCGTGCCCCTCTTTTTTCCAGTCCCGGTAACGGCGTGTACTGCCTCTCAGCGAATACCAGCCGGGACACCAGGTCTCGTTTGCAGGCTCGCGCACCCGCAGTTTCAAGCTGCCCAGCGCCAACATGGGTTTTATCGTCGAACCGGGGGGATATTTGCCTTGCAGCGCCCGGTTCAACAACGGGGTGTCCTTTGATCGCAGCAATCCGCCATAAACATTACTGTCGATACCGTCAACAAAGAGGTTGGGGTCGTAACCCGGGGAACTGGCGGAAGCCAGCACTGCCCCGGTGCGGGTATCCATGGCGACTATTGCTCCCCGTCTGCCATTGAGGGCCCGGACGGCAAGAATTTGCAGGGAGGCATCGATGGTGAGGTGCAGGTTTTTACTCGGTTCCGGAGGTTCCCTGTATATTTCGCGTATTTTTCTTCCCTGGACATTTACCTCTACCTGCTGGTAACCCGCGTGGCCGTGCAGCAGGTCTTCGTATGCTTTTTCGATTCCTGATTTGCCTATATAGGTTGTGCCATGGTAGTTTGTCTCGTTAAGTTTCTCGAACTCTTCTTTATCAATCATTCCCACGTAACCCACTGTGTGCGACAGGCTCCCGGCCAGGGGATAATGCCGGCTTAAACTCGCGACCACGTCAACACCCGGCAGCAGGTGCCGGTTCACTGAAATGACAGCAACCTCCTCGTCACTCAGGTTGAAGCGGAGGGGAATTCCTTCAAACCTGCGGCTTCGTTTCCGTAATTCCCTGAAACGCTCCATGTCGTCCGGGGTGATCATGACAAGCCGGCTTATTTGAGTGATGGCAGACTCTATATCAGGGATTCTCTCGGGCACCAGCTCCAGGGTGAAGGAAGGCCGGTTATCCGCAAGCAGGATACCGTCACTGCTGAAAATCAGTCCCCGGGACGGCACGACCGGCAGAATTTTTATATGGTTGCTCTTTGACAATGTCGTGAAATGATCGTGCCGGACGACCTGGAGATGGAAAACCTGGTACAGGATAATCAACGTAAGCAGCAGGGTCAGCGCCGCCGTCAGGTAGATTCTGTTATGGACCAGGTTGGTTTGCTGGTCCGGATCAATATTCGTGCCCGTTTTTGCCATGCGTATTTTTCGGTGCAGCGATTAAAAGACATTAAATTTGCGCCTGGTGGCGTGCATGACATAGAAAAATGCCGGCCATAACAACATGCTGCTGGCTACAGGCGCCCAGAACAACCAGTGCTGCGGTGGAATGCCGGTTATGCCGCGTACCCACAAGTTAATGAATTGAAACAGTGACAGGTAAACACAGATCACAAACGACTGCTGTAAAGGCCGGAATACCCTGATTTGATTACGCGACTGCAGTGTAAGGTACGCGATCGCCGACAACCCCAGGGCATTCTGACCCAGCAAGGCGCCGGTATGCACGTCCAGTACCAGGCCGAGCAGCCAGGCAATGGTGACTCCGACCCGCTCAGGCAGCACAAGGCACCAGTAGATCACCATCATGGCTACCCAGGCCGGGCGCCAGTCGGTCAGCGCTCCGGAGAGCGGCATGGTTGTCAGCAGCAGGGCGATGATGAAACTGAGCAGGATCACCCACCCGCCGTTGTGTCTGACGAGCAGTGTCAACGCCGCATTGCCACGTCAGAAGTTGTGACGGTCGGCTGGTCGGGCCACACCAGCAACGCTTCCCGGGTCTCGCCGAATTTTGCGCTGGGCGTGATCAGCACAGTGGAAAACAGTTCGCCCGGCACGCGCGTGACGCTCGCTACGGTTCCCACCGGATAACCCCTGGGGAATCTTCCGCCAAGACCGGAAGATACGATTTTATCCCCTTCCTTGATATCGGCATTGACGGGGATGTGTTCCAGGGACACGATATTATCCTCTCCCAGGCCTGTCGCGACGGAGCGCAGACCGTTACGGTTCACCAGCGCCGGTATGGAATGTGCCAGGTCGGTGATCAGCAACACGGTGCTCGAAAACGGAGAAACATGGATAACCTGGCCCATGATGCCGCCGGCATCGACCACGGGCTGGCCGATGAATACCCCGTGTGTCGTTCCTTTGTTGACAACAATCTGTTGCCGGAAAGCTTCCAGTTCGACCCCTACGAGTTCCGCCACCAACACCCGTTCATTAAATTCGACCGATGACTCCAGCAGGGCTCTCAAGCGCCGGATTTCACCCTCCAGTGTCGCAGTCCGTTGCAGCCTGGAATACATGTGCAACTGTTCCTCGCGCAGTCTTTGGTTTTCCTCCATCAACTCCTGTCTCGACACCATGATGGCCGAAATCTTCCGGGGCAGGTCAGTAACCGTTCCCGCGGTGTGCTGGAGCGGATAAACAAGCGTGGAAATGGAACTGCGAAGAATTTCGAGGTAGGAGTTTTTGTGGTCGACCATCATCAGCGCTATCGAAGCCAGCGCCAGGATCACTATCTTGACGTGAGAGGAAATGCTTCTGACAAATAAAGTGTTAATTGGCTCTTTCTACTTTTTAATCGTTATTCAAAAACCAGTATTTCCTCACCGAATTGATCAAGCAGTTCCAGGAAGCGGCCGCCGCCGCGCACGACACAGGTAAGCGGGTCTTCGGCTACGATAACGGACAGACCGATTTCCTTCATCAATAACTGGTCCAGGTCCTGCAGCAGGGCGCCGCCGCCGGTCAACACGATACCGTGTTCGACCACGTCGGAACCCAGTTCCGGCGGTGTTTTCTCCAGCGCATCCTTGACCGCTTCCACGATGCCTGACAACGGTTCCTGCAATGCTTCGAGTATTTCATTGCTGCTTACGGTAAAACTGCGGGGTATTCCCTCAGCCAGGTTACGTCCCCTGATCTCCATCTCCTTTACTTCGTCCGGCGGAAAGGCGCAGCCGATCGTCTTTTTGATGGATTCGGCGGTAGCCTCGCCGATGAGGATGCCGTAATTGCGCCTGATATAATTTATGATGGCTTCGTCGAGCTTGTCGCCCCCGATTCTTACTGATTCCGAATATACGATACCGTTCAGTGAAATCACGGCCACTTCAGTCGTGCCGCCCCCGATGTCCAGGATCATCGAACCGCTTGCCTCGCCTACCGGCATGCCCGCGCCCATGGCCGCCGCCATAGGCTCTTCTATCAGGAATACTTTTCTTGATCCTGCTCCCAGCGCGGATTCGCGAATCGCTCTTTTTTCCACCTGGGTGGAACCGCACGGGACACAGATCAACACTTTGGGGCTGGGTTTGAAAAACGTATCGCCATGTACCGAGTGAATAAAATACTGGAGCATTTTTTCGGTGAGCGTAAAATCCGCAATCACTCCGTCCTTCAACGGCCTTATCGCCTTGATATGTTCGGGCGTCCGGCCCAGCATGATTTTGGCCGCGCCGCCGACTGCGCGTATCGCCTTCATGTTGACTGCGCCGTGTTCTGTCATGCCGACGGCAACCACCGAAGGCTCGTTCAATACGATGCCTTTACCGCGAACATAGATCAGGGTATTGGCGGTACCCAGGTCTATTGACAAATCGCTGGAGAAAAACCCTCTTAACTTGTTAAACATTCCTTCCGACTCGGGCAGAAAAATATAACTTTAACAGTGGCGCGTATTTTGGGCAAGCCCTGAAAATATGGCCCGGGAAATATGGTGGGTGCGACCGGAAGTGTGGTCAAACTCCCGCGCAGGCGGGATGACGGATTACAGCGCCCAACCACCGGGGCCGGAGTAAGAAGGTCAAGCGGTCACAACCACCGGGGCCAGAGCAAGGAGTCCGCCCAGCCACCGGGGTCAGAGTAAAATGTCTTCGACATTCTTACTCTGACCCCGCCCGTCCCGTCA
>JAPPLI010000150.1:0-4605 GCA_028819495.1 Gammaproteobacteria bacterium
TCCTGCGAATGCAGGAATCCAGTCAAACAAATGACTCCTTATAAAGTGCGCTGCGGCGCGTATTGGTCTACTGGATTCCTGCTTTCGCAGGAATGACGAACGGTGAAAACAAATGACGGTTTATTCAACAGTTACGTAGATATACCCGTCTTCACCCACCCTGGTTTCGTACCTTTCCAGCGGGATGACACAGGGCGGATCGATGGGTTCACCCGTCCTGATATCGAATGATCCTTCGTGAAACGGGCAGATGATCTCGTCTCCCCTGATGTCACCCTCGGACAGGTATGCCTGGCCGTGGGTGCAGACGTCGCTGGTGGCAAAATACTCCCCCTCGAGGTTGTAGATGGCAACTGCAGTGTCGTCTTCCAGGTAGAACTGCCTGACGGAGTTGGTTTCCAGTTCGGACTGCTTTAAGGTTTTTTCTTCTGCCATTTCAGTTGAAAGTTTCAATCATACGTTTCGAAGCGCAGAGGCGTGGGTTGTTCGCCGTTCACCACTTCCGGCCAGGCGCACACGGAGACCATCCAGGTCAAGTCCATTTCTGCCCGCAGTTCAATATAATCATCCGCTTTGGTAACGGGGCTATCGATGACCCAGTCTCCCTCAGGTGTATAGTTGACCGTCATGAAAATATTGAAACAGGCAACGGATTGCAGGTAGTTCGGGTCAAATCCGAGTTTACGGTATTCTTCCTGGATGGTGTCGCGACAGCCGTTTTCATCCGAGTTCAGGTATAACCTGCGCGCGGCATTGGAGCAGAAACCGCCGCCGGTGTAATGATTGGCGGTCTTGTCACTGGTTATTGTCCACATGTCATTCATCAGGTTGCTGCGAATGGTATCGCCTTCGCGCCATTGATAGCGGCCATGATGCCAGCTTGTGTATACGCAATCCTGGAACTCGGTAGGGTCACCGATTTTGACCGCGACGAAGTCCGCAACCTGCTGCCCTTCAACGTCGACAATTCTCAGGGATTGTCCTTTCCTTATATGACCATGGCCGCCGGTGTGCGGCGCTATCGTTACTGTATCTATCAGGTTAGCCGTGCTCATGATTGCCCCCATTGCATTCGATCAGAACTATGCCAGTATAATACCAGAGCCATGTCTTATGGAATCAGGATTGAAGCTTCATGATTATAGAAGGTGAATACCAACTGCCGTGCAAAATCGGCGAAGCCTGGCAGGCGTTGAATGATCCGCAAACCCTGCAACGCTGTATCGCAGGCTGTGAAAGTATCGAACAGACCGGTGAAGACAGCTTTGAGTGCCTGATTACGGCAAAGTATGGCCCTGTAAAAGCCCGTTTCAAATCCGTCCTCAATCTGACCAATATCAATGCGCCCCATTCCTATACGTTGAGCGGTGAGGGTAAAGGCGGCGCTGCCGGTTTCGGCAAGGGCAAGGCGGACGTCCGGTTGACCCAGGAGGGTGAAATGACCACGCTGCGCTACCAGGCGGAATTTACCGTCGGCGGCAAACTGGCCCAGGTGGGCTCCAGGCTGGTGGCGTCCACCACCAGGAAGCTGGCAAACGATTTCTTCACCCGGTTCTCGGAGGAACTTTCCGGCGAATAAGCAGAGTATGGAAAGCACGCTCACAGGCTTTCTTTTCATTTCGATTTACGATGTTATACTTCGCCACAGTCAAGCAAACAGCAGATGGGGTTAAGGTATGAGCAAGTTCAACGAGATAGCGGTGGACCTGATGAGACGCACCGCCGCCTATGTACCGGATTTTGATTTCGAGGGGGCCGATCCTGCAACGGCTGACAAACCCTGGGGAAACTGGCTCAAGGCGGAACTGGGTTTCCGCAACCACTGGTATCCGACGGAGGCCAGCCGCAACATCAGGAACGGCGAACACAAGGCTATCAAGTTGCTGGGTGAGGATATCCTGTTCCTGCGCCGTGGAGGCCGCCTGTATGCAATAGAGGATCGTTGCAGCCACCGCGGCACGCGCTTCTCCAAACGTCCCGTATGCTATACGGACGACACCATTACCTGCTGGCATCATGCGTTTACCTTCAACCTGGACGATGGCCGCATCCGTTGCCTGTTGAATGACCCGGACACCTCCCTGGCGGGGCGCAAGGGGATAAAGAGTTACCCGGTGCGGGAAGAAAAAGGCGTAATCTTTACCTTTGTCGGCGATATGAATCCGCCGCCGCCCCTGGAGCATGACGTGCCGCCCGGTTTTTTTGACCAAGACATGGCGATTTGTGTGGCAGACCCCTACCTGGTAAAGGCAAACTGGCGCCTGGGTTCCGAAGGCGGCTATGACCCGGGGCATCATTACATCCACAATTGGTCGAAATTTTCCATCAATGCACGAATTCCCATGACCTTCGGCTGGGTGTCGAAGAAGGAAGCCGTGCTGGAGACCAGCATTTATGAACTGAAAGAGAATGGCCCGAAAGGGTTTACCCGGTTGGCGTCAGAGACCACCATGTCCATGACCGCAAGGATACCGGGACGAAACGGCGCAGCGGACAAGGACGTGGTCCTGCCCATTGCCGCAGCCCAGACACCTGCCGAGATGGAGATGCTGGGTCAGCACGTGCCTACCACCGAGGTCGGCGAGTGGCTGCCCTGCGGGTTGAAGGTCGATCCGTGGCCGTTCCCGGGCGTGATTCACAACGAATATTACGTCCCCCGCGATGCCAATTCCCACTACTATTTCCAGTGCGGCTGGAGAAATGTGGAAAACGACGAACAGGCGCAGGAGTGGGCCGAAGGCGACCTGGGACAGGTGCGCTGGAAAGTCCCGGTGGTCGATGACTTTACCGTCCAAGATGCCGAGGCACGGGAATATATCCATGAATTTTACGCCAGCGAGGACGGCTGGAACCAGGAACAGACGGCCCGGTTCGATATCGAACTCCTGATGTGGCGCGTGTTCGCAGGCGAACATTGCCGCGGCATCCAGGAGGAGAAACATACCAGGGGCCACTTCAAGAGATAAGGACGGGCCATGAGCACGGTGTTGCATATCGATTGCAGCGCTCGTACTGCCAATTCGGTCAGCCGCAGGCTGTCGCAGACCGTGGTTGACTATCTCTTGAGGGTGGAACCGGGGCTGCAACTGGTGCGCCGTAACCTGGGCATCGAGGCGCCGCCGCCGGTCAACAATACGGAGGCTGAAGCCTTTTTTACCCCGCCTCCGGACCGGACCGCAGGGCAGGTCACGGCTCTGGCCGATTCGGATTCGCTGACTGAGGAGTTGTTGGCGGCGGATATCCTGGTACTTGGTACTCCCATGTACAATTTTAACGTGCCGGCCAGCCTGAAAGCCTGGATTGATTACGTGGTCAGGCCGGGCAAGACCTTTCGCCGTGTGGCTAACGGCAATCTGGAGGGCCTGTGCGCAGGCAGGAAGGTTTATGTATGTACGGCAAGCAGCGGCAAGTCAATCGGGACAGAAATGGATCACCTGCGCCCCTACCTGGATGTGATCTTCGGATTTATCGGTATCACTGACGTCATCTATTTCGACGCGGAAGGTCTGGCCTGGGGCGAACAGGAACGGGAACGGTCGATCAACGCCGCCATTGAGAGTATCCAACAGCATTTTGCCCTTTCACGTCATTCCGGCCAAGGCCGGAATCCAGTAGAATAATATTGTAACATCGGGGTCAGAGTAAGAAATTCGTCAGAATTTTTACTCTGACCCCACAAATCTGCCAGGAGCGGATTTGGACGTCCGAAGGACGCCCGTAGGGTGTGTGCCAGGGAAGGCGCTCATCAAACATTAAAGAATTTCCTGACGGAAGGAGAAGCGGCATGTCGAAAATCAAGGGTCTCGGCTACATCGGCTGTGAAGTGACGGATTTTAACGCCTGGGACAGCCTGCTGGACACTGTATACGGACTGGAGAAGCGGGCAGACAGCGGGAAATCGGTCCGGCACTACCGCATGGATGATAATCACCACAGACTTGCGTTGCACAAATCGGATAACAACAAGTTGAAATACATCGGCTGGGAGGTGGAGTTTCAGGGAGACCTGGATAACCTGGCCGCCGAACTGAGCGACAAGGGCATCGAGGTAACTCCCGGCAGCGCGGCGTTGCGCGAACAGCGCGCCGTGATGGACTTGTTTATAGTCAGCGGCCCCGACGACATCCGCCTGGAGATCTTTTTCGGGCCCGTGCAGGACTTCAAACCGTTTACGCCGAAGCGGGGGATGGAAGGTTACAATACCGGCGACCTCGGAATGGGGCACATAGTTTTAGCCACAGCCGACCGGCCGGCTTCGGTAAAGTGGTACGAGGATAACCTCGGTTTCCGCCTGAGCGACCATATTTTCTGGGACGATATCCAGGCGACCTTCCTGCATTGCAATCCCCGCCACCACAGCCTGGCATTCATGAACCCGGTCGGCCCCATGAAACCGGGCGACCTGGGTCATTTCATGTTTGAGAGCCTGTCGATCAATGACGTCGGGCGCGCCTATGACATTGTCCACGAACACAAGGTGCCGCTGGCCCTGACCCTGGGCAGGCACAGCAATGACCACATGATGTCATTTTATATTTATTCTCCCTCCGGCTGGTGGATCGAGTACGGCCATGGCGCCCGCCTGATCGATGACGCCGTCTGGGA
>JAPPLI010000150.1:4705-24313 GCA_028819495.1 Gammaproteobacteria bacterium
GCTGGTGGATCGAGTACGGCCATGGCGCCCGCCTGATCGATGACGCCGTCTGGGAGCCGAAGTTTTACAATTCCCCGAAGATCTGGGGCCATGAACATGTGCCTCCTCCCGACGTAGCCGCCCCCGGGGAGCTGCATAAACGCTGAAAAGATATATCCGCAGATGACGCGGATTAACGCAGATAAAATGAATCAAAATCCAATCTGCGCTAATCTGCGTCATCTGCGGATAGAATAAAATACCGTCATGCCTGAAGTAAAACATGCAAAAGTGTTAATCCTGGGTTCGGGGCCGGCCGGTTACTCGGCGGCCGTGTATGCCGCGCGGGCCAACCTGAAGCCGGTATTGATTACCGGGGTGGAGATGGGAGGCCAGTTGACGACTACCACCGACGTGGACAACTGGCCCGGCGACGTGGAGGGCCTGCAGGGGCCGGACCTGATGGAGCGGATGCGCCGCCATGCCGAGCGCTTCGAGACTGAGGTTATCTTTGATCACGTTCACCAGGTTGACCTGGGTACAAGGCCCTTCATGTTACAAGGCGGTTCGGGCAGTTACAGTTGTGATGCCTTGATCATCGCCACCGGCGCCTCCGCCCGTTACCTGGGCCTGCCCTCCGAGCAGGCGTACATGGGGAAAGGAGTCAGCGCCTGCGCCACCTGTGACGGGTTCTTCTACAAGGGTGAGAAAGTCGCGGTAATCGGGGGAGGTAATACCGCGGTGGAAGAGGCCCTGTACCTTTCCAATATCGCCAGTGAAGTCATACTGGTGCATCGCCGGGATAAACTGCGTGCGGAGAAAATGCTGCAGGACAGGCTGTTTGAGAGACAGGGAGAGGGCAAGGTTACGATTCTCTGGGACCATGTGCTTGAAGAAGTGAAAGGGGATGACAGCGGCGTGACAGGAATACGCATCAACAATGTCAACTCCGATGAAAAAACCGACCTGGACCTCAAGGGAGTATTCATTGCCATCGGCCATACGCCCAACACGGGAATTTTTGCCGGCCAGGTTGAGATGAACAACGGTT
The DNA here is from genome assembly GCA_028819495.1 of Gammaproteobacteria bacterium. Classification (GTDB taxonomy): domain Bacteria; phylum Pseudomonadota; class Gammaproteobacteria; order Eutrophobiales; family Eutrophobiaceae; genus JAAXHV01. The sequence continues at coordinate 5,736 of JAPPLI010000150.1, forward strand.
ACATCGTCATCAAGAGCGGTCTGAACGGCGACGTGACATCCACAAGTATCCCCGGCGTGTTCGCGGCCGGAGATGTTTCCGACCAGGTCTACCGGCAGGCCGTAACCTCAGCCGGCTTCGGTTGCATGGCCGCGCTGGACGCAGAGAAATTTCTGGATGAGTGAATACAGGAGAGAACAATGACAAGTATCTGGAACCACTTGCAAGGAGTGGAATTCAAGCAAACATATTATGACGCTGGCGGCGTGAACACACGTGCGATTGAAGCGGGAGACGGACCGCCGCTGATCCTGCTGCACGGCACCGGCGGCCACGCGGAAGCCTACCTGAAGAACATCGAGGCCCACGCAAAACACTTTCATGTCTATGCCATCGACATGGTCGGCCACGGTTACACCGATGCGCCGGATATCGGTTATGACATGCAATGCTACGTGGACTTCATGAAAGATTTCCTGGACGCCATCGGCGCGGACAAGGCCCATATCTCCGGGGAGTCGCTTGGCGCAACAGTTGCATCCTGGTTCGCCCTGCAGCACCCGGACCGGGTCAGCAAGATCGTCATGAACACCGGCATGATGCTGCCGCCGGACGAGGCGGGCGCCGGGGAATTGAGAGACCTGCTGGAACGCAGCCGCAAGGCCACCGGTTCTCCGGACCGGGATACGGTCCGGCAACGCATGCGCTGGCTGATGCACCGGGATGAGGACGTGACCGATGAGATCGTGGAAGTGCGCTATCAAATCTACATGCAACCGGGACGCGCCGCCGTCATCAGGAAGATCGCCGAACAAAGCATCGGCGCATTGCTGGATCCGGTCGAGCAGAAGAAATGGTATAAACCCGAATTACTGCAACAGATACCCTGTCCCACCCTGGTGCTGTGGACCCGATACAACCCGGGACAACTGGTGCCCCTGGCGGAGCAGGGCGCCGCGCTCATCCCCGACAGCGAACTGATCGTGCTGGAGAATTCCGCCCACTGGCCGCAATGGGAGGAGCCGGAAGCGTTCAACAAGGCGCATATCGGGTACCTTCTCAAGTAACCCTGTATAATTTTGAAAACTGTCATGAGTGAAATAACCCGATCGCTGCTGGAAGAGACTCAGGGCTACGTGGAACAGGCCAGGGCCAGGACGGCGCGGGCGCGCAAACCCTGGCAGGTCTGGCTTGACGCGGAGTGGGGGTTTCGCAACTACTGGTATCCGGCGGCGCTGTCGCGCCACCTGGGAGAAGGCGATGCAAAAGGGATAGAATTGCTGGGGGAGGAGATCCTGATTACCCGCCAGAACGGGAAAATACATGCCCTGGAAGACCGCTGCCCGCACCGCGGCATCCGTTTCTCGGCGCGGCCCTTGTTTTACACAAAGGAAACCCTGACCTGCTGGTACCACACCTGGACCTACGACCTGGAAGACGGCAACCTGCGCACCATACTCAGCTCGCCGGAATCGAAGATGATTGGCAAATGCAGAGTCAAGATCTATCCGGTAGAGGAACGCAAGGGCATTATCTTTGTCTTCGTGGGCGATATCGAGCCGCCCCCGCTGCACTACGACCTGGCGCCGGGCCTGCTGGATGATAACGCCGTGGTCTATTGCGGCGAACCCTACGACATCAACGCCAACTGGCGTCTGGGCTGCGAGAACGGTTACGACCCCGGCCACCAGTTCATCCACAACTGGTCGGAGATGTGTATCAACGCCGGGATGCACACGTCCTACGGTTACACCTCCACCAGGGAAGCCGTGCTGGATACCACACGTTACGTGGAAAATGAGGGCGGTCCGAAGGGTTTCACCCGGAAAGTTGAAAAAACTGAATTCAAGCATGAAGCATCTATCCCTCTCCGGGACGGCGGACGCAAGGACCTCGTCCTGCCCCTGGCCAGAGGCAAGTCCCCGGAAGAACTGGCGCAGTTGACCGACATCATCCGCCTCGGTACCGTCGGTTTGTGGATGCCCTGTTCGTTGAAAGTCACCACCTTCCCTGCGCCCCAATGCACTCATTACGAGTTCTATGTGCCGAAAAACAGGGACGTACACACCTATTTCCAGTTCGGCGTGGTCCACACGGACGATGAGGATGAGGCGGAACGCTGGCTGGGCGAAGAAGGCCGCATCATGTGGGAGGTCCCGGCTGTGGAGGGTTTCACCGTAGACGATGCCTTTGCCCGGGAGCAGTTACATAAATACTACGCCGAGGAAGACGGCTGGCAGCGGGAGCGGCTGTTCCAACCGGACGTCGAACTGACCATGTGGCGCCGGTTTGCCAGCAAACACGCCCGCGGCATTCAGACCGCCGATCATACCCGCGGGTATTTCAAGCGTGATTGACATGCCCTGCACTTATATTGATAACCTTTAACAGATTCAGAAACAGAGTCCCATGACTGACAGCAAAGCAAAAGTACTGGAGGGCAAGGCCACTCCCCGGGGCAAGTATCCCCATGCCAGGCGCGCCGGAGATTACATCTTCATTTCCGGCACCAGCGCAAGACAGGCGGACAACACCGTTATCGGCGCGCAGGCGGTGGATGAAATGGGTACATACGACCTGGACATCCGGGCGCAGACCAGGGCGGTGCTGGACAACATCGCCGATATACTGGCCACCTTTGACGCAACACTGGCAGACCTCACTGAAATAACGGCCTTTATAGTGAACATGAACGATTTTGCCGGGTATAATGAAGTATACGCAGAGGTGTTCGATTACGACGGGCCGGCCCGCACCACGGTAGCCGTGCACCAGTTGCCGCACCCGCAGTTGTTGATAGAAATAAAGGCCATAGCCTATAAACCCGAATAAGCTCACCGCGGAGAGCAGATATGAATGACGGTCAAATCATTGCCGGATTTTTGGCGCCACATCCACCCCACCTGGTTTATGGTGAAAACCCGCCGCAGAACGAACCCCGCTCACAAGGTGGCTGGGAGCCGTTGAGATGGGCTTATGAACACGCCCGCAGGAGCCTGGAGGAATTGAAACCGGACGTGTTGCTGGTGCATTCACCGCACTGGATTACCCAACAGGGCCATCATTTCCTGGGGGTCAGGAACCTGAATGGGAAATCCGTCGATCCGATTTTTCCCAACCTGTTCCGCTACAAGTTTGAACTGGAAGTGGACGTGGAACTGGCGGAGGCCTGCTGCAACGAGGCCGCGGATATGGGCCTGACCACCAAGATGATGCGCAACCCGAACTTCCGCGTGGATTACGGCACCATCACCACCCTGCACATGATCCGCCCGCAGTGGGATATCCCGGTGGTCGGCATCTCCGCCAATAATTCCCCCTACTACCTGACCACGGAAGAGGGCTTGGAGGAGATGGACGTCCTGGGCAAGGCCACGCGCAAGGCCATCGAACAGACCGGCCGGCGCGCAGTGCTGCTGGCGTCGAATACCCTGTGCCACTACCATTTCCACGAGGAACCGGTGCCGCCGGAGGACATGTCCCAGGAGCATCCGCAGAACTATGCGGGTTACCTGTGGGATATGCGCATGATCGACCTTCTGAGGCAGGGAAAGATCAGCGAAGTCTTCAAGGTTTTACCGCAGTTCATCGATGAAGCCTTCGCCGAGGTAAAATCCGGCGCCTTCACCTGGATGTTCGCCGCCATGGATTACCCCGAACTGCCGGGAGAACTCTACGGCTACGGCACGGTAATCGGCACAGGCAACGCAGTCATGGAATGGAACCTGATAAAGGCCGGTTTGGCCAAGGCAGCGTGAGGGGCCAATGAGCGTTGTCTCCGCTTTCCTGGTGCCCGGTTCCCCTCTTCCCTACGTGCAGCGGGACAATCCGCCCTGGGGTGAAATCGCTGTCGCCATGGAAACTGCCGGCAAGTCCCTGGTTGCCTCCGAACCGGACCTGATCGCCATCTATTCAACCCAGTGGATTGCCGTACTGGACCAGTTATGGCAGACCCGCGCCGTCCTTCAGGGTCTGCACGTAGATGAGAACTGGCACGAATACGGCGACCTGCCTTTCGATATGAAGATCGACGCCGAATTTGCCGAACTGGCGCTGAAAAAGACCGCCGAGGCCGGCATCAAGGCCAAGGGCGTTGACTACGATCATTTCCCCGTGGACACCGGGGCCATTGTCGCCTCCAATTTCCTGAATCCCGGCGGGACCATCCCCCTGGCCATCACTTCGAATAACGTCTACCACGATTGGCAGATGACCGAGTCCCTGGGCCGGGTCGCCGCCGACTCCGCCTCCGAACTGGGCCGGAAACTGGCCGTCATCGGCGTGGGCGGCCTGTCAGGTTCCATCTACCGCCACGTCATCGACATCAGCGAAGATAAAATTGCCGACAGCGCGGAAGACGATTGGAACAGGAAGATCCTGACCATGATGGAACAGCGTGACACAGAGGCTTTGGCAAAGGCCTGCCCCGAGTATGCCGGCGCGGCGCGGGTGGACATGGGCTTCAAGCATTTCGCCTTCATCCTGGGTGCCATCGGCGGCAACTTCAACGGCGCCACGGTGCACGCCTATGGCCCTCTGTACGGCAGCGGCGGCGCGGTTGTGGAATTCGATCTGGACTGACTACGGTTCAACGTAAGTTTTCAAGACGTTCCAGGCATGCCAGCCTTCCAGCAGGGCATCCGGGTAACCACCCGTAGTTTCCTGCAGTTCTTTTGGAGGTAGATACTTCTTCGGCAACGGAAAGGCCTCAACTATTTCCTCATACGCAACACCGTTTTGCTTCAATCGATCCGTTTCCGAGATCAGTTCGGCCAGGTAGGTTTGAAACTTGAGCATGTGGGTTCTGATCCTGTTTTTCCCGAGCAGCACACCGCCGTGACCGGGAATCATCACTTCAATGTCGAGCGCCTCGATGACCCTGGCCATGGTCTGAAGGTACTCCTGCGCGTGCCCTTCGATAACCCAGGGGATGCCCGTCGGGCCGAGGATGAGGTTTCCGGTCCAGGCTATTTTCTCTTCAGGCAGGTAAACGATGCTGTCGCCAGGTCCGCAGCCCAATCCGAAATAGTGGAATTGGACAACCCGGCCGCCCAGGTCAAGTTCCATGAACTCGTCAAATACCTGGTCGGGCAGCCGCTTGGGCGCGGCTGCGTAAACGGCGGGATCATCAACCAGGGCGAGTAAAAATTCCTTCTCAAAATCAAAACGGGAATCTATCAAATCCCTGGTGATCCTGTGCGCGATTATGTGGGTTTCCTCCGGGAAGTAGCCGTTACCGAAGGTGTGATCGCCATGGTAGTTCGTGTTGAAAAGATAGTTGGGCACATCGCGACCGGTGAGCGATTTCACGTTCGCCAGTATTTTCCTTGCCATATCTTCGTTGATGTGGGCGTCCAGCACGAGAATGCTGTCTTCGCCGATAATAACGCCTGAATTATCCACCGGCTTTCGTGTCGAGATCAGGCCATATACTCCGGGCGCAAATTCCTGCGGCAGTAACTCAACACCCTGGGGCCTGATTTTCACGCCATGTATCTGAGGTAAATTCGGCGGGATAATAATCATGTCCCTGTCATTCGGATGCAGCGCCAGTATGTCTGCGTCCTGTTCAGCCCGCGCCGCCGGATTCAAAATAAGCACAGCAAAATACACGAATATTAAAAACAGTCTCATTGGTCCACCCTTGTGATTATTTGTGAAACAGAAAATACCATCCGGGAAGATGACCGGCAAACGAATATTTGTGCAGTTGAATCATTCCACTTGCATTTTTTCCCGTAATCACTATATTGAACGTATGGGTTTGAATCACCACCAATATCCTGTTTCAGCAAGCCTGCCGGCAGTTGCCTCCCTGCGTCTGCTCCTCCTGCCCTGCTAAGGGCAACTACTTTTATATACAACACAACCTTTCTCATTTATACAGGCAAGATTTATCCTGATTCAGGAGCAGGACCATGACAGACAAATTAATTATCTTCGATACCACGATGCGGGACGGCGAGCAGAGTCCCGGCGCGTCCATGACGCGTGGCGAGAAGATGCGCATAGCCAAGGCGTTGGAGAAATTACGGGTGGACGTGATTGAAGCGGGTTTCCCGATCGCCAGCGGCGGGGATTTCGAGGCCGTCAGGTCCGTGGCGGAGATCATCACGGAGAGCACGGTTTGCGGCCTGGCGCGCACCGGCTATGCGGACATAGACGCGGCGGCAGAAGCGCTGAAACCTGCGCGCTCCGCCCGCATCCACACATTCATAGCCACGTCGCCCATCCACATGGAGCGCAAGTTGCAAATGACGCCGGATGAGGTGGTCGAGGCCGCGGTGAAAGCGGTAAAAAGAGCGAAAAAATACACTGATGACGTGGAATTTTCACCGGAAGACGCGGGCCGCTCGGAACTCGATTTCCTGTGCAGGATTATCGAGGCTGTCATCAGCGCGGGCGCCACTACGATCAACATCCCGGATACCGTTGGTTACAGCATCCCCACGCAGTTCGGGGAAACCATCGGCAATATCATCGAGCGGGTGCCCAATTCCGACAAGGCGGTATTCTCCGTTCATTGCCACAACGACCTGGGTCTTGCCGTGGCCAACTCCCTGGCCGCGGTCATGAACGGCGCCCGGCAAGTGGAATGCACCATTAACGGCCTGGGTGAGCGCGCCGGGAATGCCGCCCTGGAAGAGATTGTCATGGCGGTGCAGACGCGCAAGGATTATTTCCCGTGTACCACTGATCTTGATACGACCGAGATCGTGAACTGCTCGAAGCTGGTGTCGAACGTGACGGGTTTTCCGGTACAGCCGAACAAGGCCGTGGTCGGCGCCAATGCCTTTGCCCATGAGGCCGGCATCCACCAGGATGGCGTGATCAAGAGCCGGGAAACCTACGAGATCATGCGCGCCCAGGACGTCGGCTGGTCCACCAACCGCCTGGTGCTGGGCAAGCATTCCGGCCGCAACGCGTTCCGCACACGACTGAAGGAAATCGGTTTTGAATTCGCCAGTGAAGAGGAACTGAACAGCGCATTCACCCAGTTCAAGGAACTGGCGGACAAGAAGCATGAGATTTATGATGAGGACCTGCAGGCCCTGGTCACGGATAACATGCAGGGCCAGGAAGACAAGATCAAGCTGGTTTCAATGAGGGTGGTAATGGAAACCGGCGAGACGCCCATGGCTGAACTGACCCTGTCCATTGACGGTGAGGAGACGCCGGGCAGATCCGAGGGAGACGGCCCCGTCGATGCGGTTTTCAAGGCCATAGAAACCCTGGTATCCAGCGGCTGTGAATTGCAGTTGTTCTCCGTCAACGCTATCACCGGGGGGACTGATTCCCAGGGAGAGGTGACGGTGCGCGTGAACAAGGACGGGCATGTCATCAACGGCCGGGGGTCCGATACGGATATCGTCGCTGCTTCGGCCAAAGCGTACATCAATGCGATAAACCGGGCCTATTCGATCAGCGGTAAAATTCATCCCCAGGTATGAGGCTGGCGTCGCGACAATATCGGTACCTGCAGGCCCTGGGTATCGAGGTGTACAGGGAAAGGGAGCCGCAGGACAGGGGGGGGAGTCTGAAGGGGACAGATTTGAAATCTGTCCCCGGTGATACACCGGATACCAGCGTAGTTGCCGTGAGTCATAATGCTGAAGCGGAAGGGATTGCCGCTGATCCGGCGGGCAAGGTTGTCCTCGATTGGGAGGCATTGCAGCGCGAGGTGGCTGGATGCCGTTTATGCCCCCTGCATGAGGGCAGGACACAGACCGTTTTCGGTGTGGGCGACGTGAACGCGGACTGGATGCTGATCGGCGAGGCGCCGGGAGCCGAGGAGGACCGGCGCGGCGAACCCTTCGTCGGCCGGGCGGGAAAACTGCTGGACTCTATGCTCAGGGCGCTGGGACTGGACCGGCAACAGGTATTCATTGCCAACATCCTGAAATGCCGTCCGCCCAATAATCGCGATCCCAGGCCCGAGGAAATCCTGGCCTGTGAGAATTATCTTAATCAACAGATCAATACCGTTAAACCCAGGCTTATCCTGGCGTTGGGCCGGGTTGCCGCCCAGAACCTGCTGAAGACGGAAACCCCTATCGGAAAAATGCGCGGCAAGCGGTTTCACTACGGAGACCCCCCCATTCCGGTCGTGGTAACATATCATCCGGCCTACCTGTTACGTTCGCCGCGGGAGAAAAGGAAGTCCTGGCAGGATTTGCAGCTGGCAATGAACATATATAACGAGCAGACATGAATGCAGTTCTGAACCAGGCCCAGTTGAACCTGCGCCCAATGGTGGAGACCGATATAAGCGATGTATTGCAGATTGAACACGCGGCGTATGCGTTTCCCTGGAACCGGAACATCTTCAAGGGCTGCCTGCGGGAAGACTACTGTTGCCGGGTCGTGGAACTGGATGGAGGGGTTGCCGGTTACGCAATCATGTCCATGGGCGTGGACGAAGCGCATCTCCTGAATTTATGTGTTGACCCCGGACATCACAGGACAGGACTGGGTGACGTATTGCTGAATACCATGCTTGACTACGCCCGGAAACAGGAGGCTGTCACCACGTTTCTGGAGGTGCGGCCCTCCAACAAGGCTGCGCGCAGGTTTTATGAAAAGCGCGGGTTCGTGGAAGTAGGCTTGCGCGCCAATTATTATCCCGCAAGGTTCGGCCGTGAAGACGCGATCATCATGGCCAGGGAGATGGTGTGAGGCAATGTCTGAGATAGCGACGCCCGCTTACCCCACCATCGACTCCAGTGTCGGCAATACCCCGCTGGTAAGGCTGCAACGCCTGCCCGGCGAGACTTCCAATACCATCCTGGCAAAGATGGAAGGCAATAACCCCGCAGGGTCGGTCAAAGACCGTCCCGCGCTGAGCATGATCCAGCGGGCCGAAGAGCGCGGGGACATCAAGCCGGGAGACGTGCTGATCGAGGCAACCAGCGGCAACACGGGCATCGCCCTGGCCATGGTGGCCGCCATCCGCGGCTACAGGATGATCCTGATCATGCCGGACAACCTGAGCGTGGAACGGCGCCGCACCATGCGCGCTTTCGGCGCGGAGTTGGTACTGGTCACGAAGGAGGAAGGCATGGAGGGCGCCCGCGACCTTGCTGATGAAATGGAAAAAGCAGGGGAGGGAAGGATACTGGACCAGTTCGCCAACCCGGACAACCCGCTTTCCCATTACCAAGGCACGGGTCCGGAAATCTGGCACGACACGGATGGCGGCGTGACCCATTTTGTCAGCGCAATGGGAACGACGGGAACGATCATGGGCGTCTCGAAATATTTGAAGGAAAAGAACGAACAGGTGCAAATCGTCGGGGTACAACCGGCGGGCGATGAAAACATCCCCGGTATCCGGCGCTGGCCTAAGGAGTACCTGCCCAGGATCTTCCGCAGGGAACGGGTGGACCGCATCATCGATGTCACGCCGGCGGAAGCGGAAGACATGACCCGGCGGCTGGCGGATGATGAAGGCATATTTGCCGGCATTTCCTCCGGCGGCGCAGTCTCTGCCGCGTTGCGGTTATCCGGCGAATTGGAAAACGCCGTAATCGTGGTTATCATCTGCGACCGCGGCGACCGTTACCTTTCCTCGAGTGTTTTCCCGGATTGATAGGTGAAACTTGGGGTCAGAGTAAAAAGTCACCCAATATGTTTGCTACGGAATTAAGGGGTCAGAGTAAAAAGTCACCCAGCACGTTTGCTATGGGCAAGTATCTTGAATGACTTTTTACTCTGACCCCATCCATCCGCGGATTCACCTAATACAATGAATATCCTCGTCTTTGATATAGAGACAATCCCGGACATCGCAAGCGGGCGGCGTCTGTACGGACTTGACGGCCTTTCCGACAAGGACACCGCCGAGGCCATGTTCAAAATCCGCCGCCAGGAGACGGATAACGCCTCCGACTTCCTGCGCCTGCACCTGCACAAGGTCGCGGCAATCTCGGTCGTGCTGGCGACCCGCGATAACGTCAGTGTCTGGTCGCTGGGCGCGCCGGAATCCCCCGAGTCGGAACTGGTGCAGCGCTTCTTTGACGGTATCGAAAAATATACGCCGACCCTGGTTTCCTGGAACGGGCGCGGCTTTGACCTGCCGGTGCTGCATTACCGCTCCCTGCTGCACGGCATCCAGGCCCCAAGGTACTGGGAAACCGGTGATGAGGACCAGGGTTTCCGCTGGAACAATTACATCAACCGCTTTCACCAGCGCCATACCGACCTGATGGATGTTCTGGCGGGTTACGAATTTCGCGGCGCAGCGCCGTTGGACGACATCGCCGCCATGCTGGGTTTCCCCGGCAAGATGGGCATGTCAGGCGGCAAGGTCTGGGAGCGTTACCTGGCCGGCGATATCGAGGCGATCCGCAATTATTGTGAGACGGACGTGCTGAATACCTACCTGGTTTACCTGCGCTACCTGCTCATCAGCGGGCGCAATTCCGAGCAGGGCTACAAGCAGGCCTGTGATCAACTGAAACAGGTACTGACCGATGAGGACAAGCCGCACCTGGCGGCGTTTCTTGAAGCTTGGGAAAGCGCTGAATAATACTTGATGAAATTTGTGGGGTCAGAGTAAAAAGTCACCCAATATGGTTGCCACGGGCAAGTATCTCGAATGACTTTTTACTCTGACCCCTGATATCCCAGGTATCAATAGCGCGGGTTCTTCTCCCAGTCATAGCTGGTTCTGACGATGAACTCCAGGTCGTCGTAACGGGGTTGCCAGCCCAGAATTTCCTTTGCCGAACTGCCGTCCGCGACCAGCATCGGCGGGTCGCCGGGTCTCCGGTCCGTCTCTACAACGGTCAGGGGACTGCCGTGCACCTGTTCCACGGCCCGCACGACCTCCCGTACGCTGTAACCGTGACCGTAGCCGCAATTCAGGGTTGTGGATTCACCTCCGGTTTCCAGGCGCTGCAGGGCCAGTACGTGCGCAGCGGCCAGGTCGCTGACGTGGATGTAGTCCCTGACGCCGGTGCCGTCCGGTGTCGGGTAGTCCGTGCCGTATATATGCAGTTCCTTGCGCTTCCCCAGGGCCGCTTCACAGGCAACCTTGATCAGCAGGGTGCTATCGGGCGTGGATTGCCCGATACGGCCCTCCGGGTCGGCGCCCGCCACGTTGAAATAGCGCAAGATCGCGTGCTTCAGGGGCATCACCCTGGACACATCCCGGAGCATGATCTCGGTCATGAGCTTGGACATCCCGTATGGACTCACAGGTTCGGTGGGGGATTGCAGGGTGACCTGTCCGGATTCAGGAATACCGTACACTGCGGCCGTGGAGGAAAACACGAAGTGTTTGACGCCGGTTTCCACGCAGACCTCTACCAGGTTGCGGGATTTCACGGTATTGTTCTCGTAATACCACAAAGGTTTCTCGACGGATTCCGGGACGATCGTGGAACCGGCGAAATGCATGACCGCTGCCACCTTTCGTTTACCCAGCAGCAGGGCCAGCAGGTTCTTGTTTCCTGTGTCGCCTTCAACCAGTTCGCAGTCCGTAACCGCCGCCGCAAACCCCTTGGACAGGTCGTCCAGGATGATGACCTCGTAACCTTCTCTGATCAGGTCCAAAGCAATGTGGCTGCCGATGTAACCGGCGCCACCGGTCAGCAATACTGTCTTATCACCCATGACAAATTGTAAAGAGTCGCCCCACTACCCTCGTCTTCATTTGTGCAAGTCCCAGCCTGCGCGGGGACGGACTTAAGTCCGTCCCTGGGGTTCCGCGAACAAATTCACTTCGCACCCTTCTTCAACCAGGTCAAACAACTCGATCACATCACGGTTACGCATACGTATGCATCCGGCTGAACCCGGAACGCCCATCTGCATATCGTCGGGCGCGCCGTGGATGTAGATGTAGCGGTTGTAGGTATCCACCTCCCCGCCCTGGTTGAACCCCGGTTCCTCTCCCTGCAGCCAGATAATACGTGTGAGTATCCAGTCGCGGCCGGGGTGCTGCCGGCGCAGTGCCGGATCGTATATCTCCCCGGTGGGCACTCTGCCCGCAAATACCGTATTGGGAGCGCAGCCGGCGCCGATCATCTCCGCGATGCTGTGCCTGCCCCGCGGGGTGCAACCGCTGTCAAGCTGTTCACCCGTGCCGTTTTTGCCGGTCGATACAGGGTATTCACGGATAACGCCGGCAGCTCCGTGGAGTTGCAACACTTGCCGGGCCAAATCGATTTCTATCTTGTGGTCACTTTGAGGCATCGATTTTCTACCTTACTCAAACAGTGCGATGGATTCAACATGGGAAGTGTGCGGGAACATATCCATTACCCCTGCCGCTTTCAGGCTCAATCCTCCCTGTTTTACCAGGATGCCCGCATCCCGGGCCAGGGTGGCGGGGTTGCAGGATACATAAACCAGTTTTTCCACCCGTTCCAGGTCCAGTTGTTCGATAATCTCACGGGCGCCGGTGCGCGGCGGGTCAAGCAGTACCTTGTTGTATGCACATCCTGATACCAGCGGTCCGGCGTCCGGTTCCATCAGGTTGCACACGCCGAACCCAACATTGGAGAGACTGTTTCTCTGCGCATTCTTCTGCGCCCGTAAAACCAGGTCCTCGGAACCTTCCAGCCCGGTTGCATGCTGCGCATACCTTGCTATGGGCAGGGTAAAGTTGCCCAGCCCGCAGAACAGGTCGAGAACCTTGTCCGCGGCGCCGGGTTCCAGTAATTCGATAACACGGTCGACCAGCAAGGTATTAAGCTCGAAATTCACCTGGGTAAAGTCAATGGGCGAGAATTCCACGGTGATGTCGTGGCCGTCCAGCCGGTAATACAGGTTCTCCCCGTCCTCGCCGGACAGGCTGTGTACGCTGTCCAGCCCGCCGGGTTGCAGGTAGAACCTGACCGGGTATTGCGCTTCAAAGTCAGCCAGGATACGCCTGTCGTTACCGGTCAGGGGAGCCAGGTGCCGGATAACAACGGCGGCAACCGAATCGCTGATGGCCACTTCCAACTGGGGGATCTGCCGGTATACCGACAGTTCATGAAGCAGTTCCTTCAGTTGACCGATAGACTCCCCGAGAATCGGGTGCAGGACTTCGCAGGAGTCTATGTCGGCAATAAAGCTGCTGTGCTTTTCCCTGAAACCTACCAGCACTGTTTCTTTCCCGGTCACATACTTCGCACCCAGCCGCGCCTTGCGCCGGTAGCCCCAGTGAGACGCCGACAGGGGCGGGAGCACCCGTTCAGGCTCCAACCCGCCTATGTGCTGCAACTGTTCCAGCAGAACCGACTGCTTGTGCAGGATCTGCTCTCCGTTATCCAGGTGCATCAGGCTGCAGCCCCCACACATACCATAGTACCGGCAGCGCGGTTCGACCCGCGAAGCGGATGGCTTGAGAACTTCGACCATCCTGCCCTCATCAAATTGCCCCCGCCTGCGGGTATACAGAAAACGGACCTCCTCTCCCGGGAGAGCGCCTTCGATAAAAATGATCTTGCCGTCGATACGGGCGATACCCCTGCCTTCATGGGAAAGGGATTCAATGGAAGCCGACAACGGTTCGGCAGGGTGCTTCTTACGACCGCGGGACATTTATTGATTATATCAGCAGGGGATAAACTGACCATACACAACCCTTTTCCAGACAGAAGGCATAAACCGTGAAAATGAACTATGCCTCACAGCCAAATTGGCACTTATAATTACCCTTATTTGAATTTTTGGTAACTATAGCAACCACCATAGTTGAAAAACTCAAAATGAACACTATAATTACCATTTCCAGTTAATTTGAGAACCATTGTGATCAGAAAGAAATCGGAAAAGAGTCGATCTGCTGTCGTATTTCCCGGGAATCGACGCCTGTTGGGACAGCTTGGCGAGAACATCAAACTGGCATGTAAGCGCAGAGGCTACACCCAGGTTTTGATTTCCGAACGTACCGGGCTCAGCCGCTTGACCATTCGAAAGATTGAAAAGGGCGATCCCAGCGTTTCAATCGGCCACTATCTTGCCGTACTCGGCGTCCTCGGGCTGGCTGGCGACCTTGCCAAAGTGGCGCTTGACGATGAACTGGGCCGTAAGCTGCAGGACATCAAACTGATGGGCAAAAAAAAATGAGGTGTTGACCGGCAGGAACGAAATCAACCTTTTTTTGCGTCTTTTAACAACGACTTCTTGATTTTTGTGCGATCCTTTGCCGGTATCGTTTGGTTCCGAAAGACATTCGATTTACTGTCACTTTTTGCAGATGTGAAAACCGCACCGGACGAGTTAGCAGATGTCTGGCGTGCAATAAAACTTGCATCTGGAGTTGTTCTCTTCTGTTTATTCACGTTTCTTTCCTCCAGCCTTCGAATTTTCTTGCGTCATTAATCGCATCTTGCGGTCCTGTTGGGGTTTGTAGCTGTACCCGAGAGAGAGTGCCTTCACTGACAAAGTAATCAGAACCGCCCTGCACACTCTCCAGAAGGCATCGTTTAATCACATAGTCTTTAATCTTATCAGTACCGAGGTATGATTCCCAATCCAAGGGTTGATTTAATTGCAACTCATCTCTGAAGTCGTCGTACAGATCTTTCACTACTGAGTATAGCGCATTGTCTGGGGATTCGATTTTTAGTCCCAGATTGCGCCCCTCCCTTCGATTTATAGTGTAATCGTGACTACCGGACTCACTTGTCAGAAACTTGATAACCTCTTCAACTCGCTCAGGGTCGGTAACTTGGTTGACAATCAGTTTTTTGGCGAGCATTTGAATCTGCTCGCGTGCTCGGATAACTTCACCAAGCACAAGGGGATGAATTTGTTTGGATAGCTCTACCAGGATATTGGATAAGCTCTCATCTTTTTTAATTCCAACCTCTTTCTTGGCTAATGTGATGAATCCTTGGACGCCCTCCACGCTCACTGACACCCTTGCATCCGGTTGTTGTGCCCCCGCTACTAACGGATTGAGTGGTGTTGTTACACTGGGATCAATTGGGCCTAATGTTGCTTGTTTGGTCATTACGATGTTATGCGACCCAAGGGATATGAGCGTTCCAGCACTGTGGCATTTATGCGGGATGATGACCTCGAATTCATCACAGAATTGGGTAATCAAATTCGCAAGGCTCCAAGCAGCCAATGTATTACCGCCACGTGTATATAGGACTAAGCTGATCTTTTGGACGACTCCAATAGAGTCGAGATGATCAACAAATGCATCCGACACGTCAGGGGAGATTTGTGTTTCCCAGCCAGGCTTGTCGCCGGTCACATATAGAAGCACTTTCGATGCTCTTGCTTGTTCCAGTTGCTCAATCAGTTCCTTTCTATCGTGATACATCTCTAACTCAGCGCATTTGAATTTCTACCAAGCGTATATTAAGCCCTAATGGAGCGTTATTCAAGGCCGTGTACTGTCAAGACCGCTTTTGCCATAAACACCAGTACAAAAAATCCTGATTTGGGCTTATTCCATGTGTATCATACACTTCACTATAAAAGACCCATCAATAGATGGCGCATGAAACAAAGCAAATCAGGAAGAACGGTAATAGGAAGCGCGAAACAAGCCTGAGCGAGCGCACGCTCAGCGGCCTTGGATGGTCTTACCTGTCTACTTTCGTCAAGGCATTCCTGTCGTTGCTGGTCCTGGTGATCCTGGCACGGCTGCTCACGCCGGTTGACTTCGGTCTGCTTGCTATCGCCTGGATTTTTATCATGCTGGGAAACAGGTTTGGTCAGGCGTTTGTCGGGCCGGCAATCATCCAGCGGGCTGAGTTGACCGACGCTCATATTCAAGTCGGTTTTACCCTGTCAGTGATGATCGGCATTGTCATAGCAGCGATGATCTGGTTGCTGGCCCCGTTTATCGGCGATTTCTTTCGCGAGTCAACAGCGACCCAGGTCCTCCAGGCGTTATCGATAATATTCGTCATCAGTGGAATTGGAAGTGTCCCCGCCCACTTGCTGCGCCGCGACCTGCGTTTCAAGGAATTGATGGTCGCCGACGTTCTGGCGTATTCCATCGGCTACGGACTTACGGCGATTGTACTTGCGGTACAGGGTTATGGTGTATGGTCTCTTGTCTGGGGCGAGATCATGCACAGGGCAATCCATGCGGCAATGACGGTCCGCTACACGCGCATGCGTCTTTATCCCCGATGGGCGCTGCGTGAGGCAACGGACCTCCTGTCCCGCGGCGCCGGGTTTTCCCTGGCCCGGTCATTTGAGTTCATCGCCCGCCAGGGCGGCTACTTTGTCGTCGGGCGCTGGCTGGGCGCCGGAGCGCTCGGGTATTTCACGCGGGCCGACAAGCTGATCCTGTTGCCCAGGAACTACGTCGGGCAGAGTTTATTCCATGTACTGTTCCCGGCCATGGCGCAACGGCAGCAGGGACCGGAACGCCTGGCAACCATTTACCTGCACGGCTCCGAGGTATTATCCCTGGTGGCATTGCCGGTAAGCGCCATGCTGTTTGTGTGCGCCCCCGAAATCGTCTCGGTAATCCTGGGAGGACAGTGGGGGCCTGTTGTCATACTTCTGCAGATCCTGGCGGTTGCCGTCCTGTTCCAGATGTGCGATATCCTGAATTTCGCGGTAATCGGCGCGCTGGGCGCGGTATATCGCCAGTCCTGGCGGCAAGGGATACACGCGGTCCTCGTTGTCGGCGGCGCCTGGTATGCGAGCCGGTGGGGCCTGGAGGCCGTAGTGATTGTCATAGTCGGCGCCCAGGTTCTCGCTTACCTGTTGTTGACGCAGTTGACGGTTTCGCTCCTGGCGGTTCGCTGGCGCCACCTGCTACGCTGTTGCCTGCCGGCGTTATGGGCAGGCGCCTGGGCCGCCGCCGCGCTGTGGCTGACGGCGGGGCAGGTGCGGGCCATGGAGTTGCCGGCAGTGCCGGCGCTGGCTCTTGAACTTCTTGCCTGGTTCGCGGCGCTGCTCGCGGCGCTGTATTACGCGCCGTCATATGTCCGCCCTGTCTCCGTCAAGTGGGCGCTGACCAATATTCCCTTTGAGGTACTGGGCGCGCCGGGGAGATATATGAGAAAGGGATGCAAATGGCTGTCGAGGGACCGGTCGGATTGTTGACATCAATGCCGGAACAGTCATACTTTGCATATCATTTTCTGTTGTGCGGAAGGCCCTTGTAGTTGATTGATCCGGGAAAGAAAGCGTGAACGAAAGCATTGGCGTGCGTGACGGGTATAAACGCGCCTTCGACCTGACCGTCATCATTATCGCTTATATTTTGCTGCTTCCCCTGTGGCTGATAGTCTGGATTTTTGTGCCTCTCGCCATCTGGCTGGAAGATCGCGGCCCGGTTTTCTATGCGCAGGAACGGGTCGGCCGATGGGGGAAGCATTTCAAGGTCCTCAAGTTCCGCACCATGATCCGGGATGCCGAGAGTCTGACGGGGCAGGTCCTTGCCGCAGAAGACGATCCTCGCCTGACCCGGGTTGGGAAAATATTGCGTAAGCTCCATCTTGACGAGATACCGCAGGTCATCAATATCGTGAAGGGCGAGATGAGCCTGGTGGGGCCGCGGCCTGAGCGCCCGGCCCTGACCGAACAGTTCAGCCGCGAAGTGCCCGGCTTCCCGGAGCGTCTCAGGGTCAGGCCGGGAATCGCAGGACTGGCCCAGGTGCGCGGCAGTTACTGGACGGATCCGGGCTACAAACTGAAATACGACAACCTCTACATTGAAACCATGAGTCCGTGGCTGGACTGCAAGCTGCTTGTCCTTGCAGTCTGGGTTGCCATCAAGCGTGTCTTTTATGGACCGGACGCTTCCGTGGCGGATAACGGGGATGAGATAAATCAAACCCGATGAAGGGACGACATGTTGCTTCTTAACCGACAGGCGCTGGTTTAGTGACGTATCTGGTCGAGAATCGGGAGATTGTCAGCGCTTAAGTAGCGCAGGCCGGATACGGCGCCAGTCATAACGCCTGGGCCGGCCCGGAATTTGCCGGGGCTGACCTGAGGTTGCAATGTATCGGCAAGCCGTGATAACGTGGCCTGCCCTTCGGGGGGGCTTTTTATAGCGCTTGTTGAATATACCTGCTATTTTTTAATGACCATGAAAGAACCTGCTATAGAAAAAACAGAAAACCGCAACGCAATCAATATTTCTTTTCAGGTTTTCGTCACCCTTCGCAAGGAGAGGAATATTTTTTACGTCGGGTGTGATGCCTTAGACGTACATAGCCAGGGTTATACAGAGGATGAGGCTAAAGCGAACATTATTGAAGCAATCCAGCTTTTTCTTGAGTCCTGTTTTGACAGGGGAGTTCTTACGGAAGCGTTAAAGGAGTTGGGATTTGAGAGACTTCGCAGAGAACAGGTTAACCCTGTACATAACGAACTCGAAGATTCAGGGTCCCTGATGATCGATGTTCCCCTGCATTTGCTGATTGCTGAACATATCCAGCAAACTCAAACCCACTGATTGGCGGACACAGGTAGCCATTTTTGAGAAATTAGGGTTCGTCTTTGAAAGAGAACGCAGCTCTCACCTGTGTTATACAAAGGAAGGTGTCGCGCGGCCGGTTATCATCCCCAAATATAAAGAAATAGGCCTGGACATTATAAACAGCAATATAAGAACAGCCGGGGTAACTACTCGCCCCTCTTATCCTGATCTCTTATCCTGACCCTGCTTGGCCGGG
>JAPPLI010000193.1 GCA_028819495.1 Gammaproteobacteria bacterium
GCAAAAATTCCCAAGGTTGATTGGCCGGAAACCCGTATCCCCTTCCCGGATAAGTCGTGGGCTTCAAGATGAGCCGGTTCTCCGCTTGTCTGGAGCATTCTATGCATACCAACTTTTCCATAGCTTGGGTGAGCGGGGTGGATAGAGTCAACCTGTCCTTCCAGGGATGCGGCTACTGGATCTTTCTGTCTTTGAAACGTCGGGGATACAAGGAAAAAATCATGTTCCGTTTTTTTTCCTTGGTTATCAGTAAATGACAGCGCCTTATGATCCTCACCTGAAGTCGTTGTTATACCAGCATACGAGCCTGGAGTGTATTTCGCAATTCCTGCCTCCATAAGCATGTGCATCATTTCATGCACCCGAAATGGGGATGCTGTAATATCCTGCATCCTGGTACTGAAAGTTTGTATCATATCTGCATTGTTTTCAGCTATTACTTTGCCTGGCTCTGAAATACCTTTCAGTTGTGCACGATGCATAAGATACCCATTTCTGCCCTTGAAGGTATGCGGAGCCATCCTGGACAATTCGTTTATTGCTGCAGGCAGGTCCTTCTCCATACCATAGCCCAGGACGGAGGCGAGGTACGCTTGTCTTCTTGCACCATAAAGTGTGTGTTCCGGCCTTAAGTCATCATCAGCGGCTTTTATCGCTTCCGCGTGTTTTTTTGTCTCTGCGTGTGCTTCTTCGAGGAGTTGTTCTGTGGATAAGTCGTCTTGCCGAACCTGACTCGGTGTTCTTCCTGTAGCTGCCACAACAGTCCCCTCGATAATCTTCTGCCAGGACCTGTAAACTTCCTCACCTTGTCCATGCAGGAACAATGCGTGTTGCTCTTTCATTCCTGCAATCGGGTCCAATTTTTGTGTCCACTCAGGACTGTGGGAGTGTCGTGGACTAATCCACTTGCCCGGAGTATTGCTCGTTACAAGAATGAAACCTTGATATTTCTTTTTAGCGGCATCGGAGACTTTATATCCAGTCATCGATGTCTCATCTTCCTCAAATAAGTCCATTACCGGATGTAAGGCAAGTAATTGATCATACAGGGACAGACCACTGCCACCCGTAAGTATCCTTGCGCCTGGGATTAACTTTTGCTGTTCATCAAGCAATTCCTTTTCTCCCAGCTTTGTTTTTACCTTTTCCGGGTCCATAGGGCCGATATAGGAATGTGGAAGCACGTCTTCCTGCTCCGGCTTAAGGGGATGCGCAACTATTGTACCGGTATTCAACCTTACTGTACCTGCCGGCCATTTCCCCGTATCGGTTTCTACAAGAGGCATTCTTGGGTTTGAGAGATCAATGCCTGTTACCTGTGTTTCCGGCATCAGTGCCAGGTTATAAATCCCGGATAGCTCTTCATCATCAAGTTCGCCTAACAGATTCTTGAAGTATTGCAGTTCTTCTCTACCTTGCAGGGCGCGTGTTAATGCTGCGCGATCGACAACGACAGCCCCGTTTTTGCCTTCAGCAAGAGCGGCTTTAAACATGGCTCTGGCAACTGGATGAGCTTTGAGTTCTGCCAAAATCTCTTTTTTATTCAAGCGGTAATAAACCGATAGTCTTTCCCCGTGTCCTATCTCTGCTCCTGTGTTTACAGTGCCTTTATTCTGTTCAGTCCATGCAGTGCCTCGCCCCATATCATCAAATTTACCCTTATCCATAACCATAGTTGTCATGTTATATTTTCCGCTCAGCTTCTCAATTGCGGTGAAATCCTTTCGATATTTTTTGAGGAATTTGATTTCTTCGCTCGCTTGAGTTATGCCTCTTGGGCCGCCTCCGACACTGATCAACCTGGACTCCCTTGTGCGGGGAGATTCGACGTTCTGTACAGATCTTATATGTCTTGCAAGAAGTGGTTTTCCGGTATGACTCAGATTCCGCAAAGCCATTACATCCAACCTGTTCATAAACTCAGAGTCCTTTCCGTGAACTTGTTCCAGAGATGAGATAAAAGCTTCAATAGACCGGCTGTTTTTTCTCTCTATGTCTGCTACGGAGACTCGATATGGAAATTTCGCTTTCTCGGCTTCCAGCTCGGCTTTGGCCTTGCTGATAACTTCTGGCGCTCCATCTCGATCAACAGAAATTACGTCGTCTCTGTGAATGTCTGGATAGTTAACCAAGCTGTAAAATTTATCCAGTGATATTGGCATGAGAATTACCGTTATTCACTCGGGTATTTGTATGCAGGATACATATTTACAATAACCGATCGACTAAAGGAATTTACATTTCCAAGCTTGACTGTAACGGAAGCAAAACTTGGTTTTAACGGAAGTAGTCACGACTATAACTTACGCCGGCATTCGCGGCCGCCAGATAGTCCTGAATGGCTTCACTGATGTTGGTGACAGCTTCTTCTTCCGTTTTTCCTTGAGACCAGCATCCGGGAAGAGCCGGACAGCAAATGCTGTAGCCTTCATCTGATTCCTTAATCACAACCATATATTTCATGCTGATTGCCCTTCACGATCTTTCGAATATCCATACACTTCCCGCGTGCACAACCCATACAGGGATGCCGGTACATATACTCGGAGGGTACAGTTTTTGTACCGGGACGGTTATCATACGGCGAATGCTTCGTTATTATAGTGTTGGAGTTGGCTATGTTAAATCAATACAAAGTGGCAGTAGTACAGGCAGCGCCGGTCACGCCATGAGTTTCGGCCCGGACCAGGCGCCGTTGTGTGCTTGCCTGCATGATAAGGCAGAGGGCCTGCTCTACGCGGGCACAGACATGGGCGCGATTGCGACCGTGAAATAGGGGATGGCCTTGTCTGATTTCCTTATTCCCAAAGGGTATATCAAATCGACAGAGGACGTTGCCGAGAAAGAGCGGCTCGAATACTGGATAGACATGATCTGTGATGAATTCGTGCAGCTGGATTGTTCCACTGATCAGAAAACGGATTTCAGGGGAGAGATCCGCGGTTGCGAGCTCGACAATATATGGATTTCGGAAGTGGGCGCGTCTCGACAACGAGTCATCCGTTCAAAAAAACAGATCGCTAAATCGACCGAGAGAGAGTTTAAGTTAAGTCTGCAACTGGAAGACACCGGTATTGTCAGCCAGGATGGGCGCGAGGCAGAACTGCGTCCGGGAGATTTTGCGCTGTATGACAGCGCCCGGCCGTATACTCTGCACTTTGACCGGCCGTTCCGGCAGATTGTCCTGCAAATCCCATATGATTCCTTGGCTGAGTTGTTCTTAAGCCCGGAAAATATCACTGCACGACGGGTTTCCGCGCGCACTGCGGTCGGCGCCCTGACTTCACAGTTTATACAGTCCGTTGCCGGGCGCCTGGATATCTTGTCCCACCAGGAACGCGGGGCGATTAACCAACACATCATTGAACTCATTGCGCTCGCCATGGGTTCGATGTCCTCGTTACGCGAACTGGACGGCCACTCCATAGCAAGGACCGCCATGCTGGAACGCATCAAGCAGTATATTGAGATCAATATCCGCCACCCGCAACTCACCCCGGCGCAGGTAGCCAGGCATCATCACATCAGTGAACGCTACCAGCGCATGCTGTTTGCCTCGACCGGCACCACCCTGTCGAAGTATATACTCTACAAACGTCTGGAATTATGCCGGGAGGCCCTGGAGAACAGTGCACTGAGTGATTACAGCATCACACAGATTGCCTTCAGTTACGGCTTCAACGACGCCGCGCACTTCAGCCGCAGGTTCAAGGAGCGTTACGGCGCTTCCCCGAAAGAGTACCGTGACGGTAACGCCGGGCTATGTCCTCGGCGCTGATTCCGCCGAAAACGGGTTGACTATGGTGACAGTTTCAACCTGTTGTCCATGTTGCAGGTCTTCGGTATACAAGGTCTTACAGCCGGCATCAAGCGCGGCGGCTATAATCAGGCAATCATAAAAGCCGAACCTGTAACGGGTCTGTAGCTCAAGGCCGCGCCGGTACAGCGCTCGAGTCGGGTTGACTCGCCACAGTGGTTCCAGGACATTATCCAGCAACGACCTCGCCTCATCCGGTGATGCCTTGAGTTTCCGGGTTACTGTATTGATTGCTTCCTGAACAACCTGGTAACTTATGCAACCGCTCCCATTTTCTATCGACTTCTCAATCAATTCTTCCGCTATCCGGCATTTTTCGGTGTTGGTTTCGTCAAACAGGTAAATGATGACATTGGTGTCGATAAAGCTGTCAACGCTCATTCATTTCATCCCTGGTAAACTTGCGTCCCCCTGTGAACAAACTGCCGCGCAGCGACCTGATGGTCTCCAGCGCGACATTTGCCTGTTGGGGACGCCGTACGTAATCCTCCAGCCAGAGCCGGAATTGCTTATTCAATGTTGTGTGCTCGATAAGGGCGCGCTGGCGCGCGGCTTCTATCAGTTGTTCACTGGCACTTAAAGTAATATTTTTCATGGTACAGAGCCTTGTGTTAGCAATACACTAATATAGTGTACACTATTTTAGTGTAAAAAGCTGCCTTTATCCCCTATCCAATATAAGCGCCTTTCTCTAAGACGCTTCCCCGAAAGAGTACCGGGAGAGGGCTGCCAGGCCGGCTCCTAAGCAGCAATCCTGACGTACTCAAAATCGCCGGGTTTGCCGTTGATGCCGGCCCGGGGAGGCGCAATCCAGTGGGCGAATTTGCCCGGTTCGGTGACCTGTTCCATGAGCGAGAGCAGGAATGCCAGGTCGTCGTTGTCCGGCAGCCATTGCTCCCGGCGCCGTTCCCATTCCGGCTGGCCGATCACGTCGCCGCCCGGCGTTGCATAAATATCACTGAACTCGCCCACCGCCCGGTGGAAAGCCCGGCTGGGCAGGCTCAACCGGTATGCGTAGCCGTTGTCCGCGATGGCCTTGTTCCAGGTAGCCAGGACCTGTTCGCAATCAGCGATAAAATCATCGCACAGGCGGGCGTTCACCGCGTTGATGGCCGGTTCGTCCACGCTGACCAGTTTCCCGTCGATATGTTTCAGCACCGGGTAGGTGCTGTCATGCAGCAGGTGGTCGTCATCGATGGTGGTTTCCCTGAAACGCCCTTTCAGGCTGGCGTTGTAGGCATTGGATGCGTTGGTGGAAATCTCCGCGCCGAACAGGTCCAGGGTGACGGAGTAATGAAAATTGATCTTCTTCTGCATCGTCGGCAGGTCGATCACGCCCAGGCTTCTGACCGTTCCCGTATCAGTGGGGTCATCAATATTATTCTCCCGCATTACCTCGCAGGTGCGTCTTACCACGCGCTCTACACCGGTCCGGCCTACGAACATGTGGTGTCCCTCCTCGGTCAGCATGAAGCGGGTGGTGCGGGCCAGCGGGTCGAAGCCCGATTGCGCCAGGGCTTCCAGTTGCATCTTGCCGTCGCGGTCGGTAAAAGTGGTGAACATGAAGAAGGACAGCCAGTCCGGCGTTTCCTCGTTGAACGCCCCCAGGATGCGGGGCTTGTCCTGGTTGCCGGAGCGGCGCATCAGCAGGTCGTCCGCCTCCTCCCGGCCGTCGCGGCCGAAATATTTATGCAGCAGGTACACCATGGCCCACAGGTGGCGGCCTTCCTCCACGTTGACCTGGAACACGTTGCGCATGTCATACAATGACGGGGCGGTATGACCAAGGAAGCGCTGCTGCTCCACCGAAGCCGGTTCCGTGTCGCCCTGGATGACCACCAGGCGCCGCAACATGGCGCGGTATTCACCCGGCACTTCCTGCCACACTGGATCCCCCTTGTGCCGCCCGAAGGCGATCCTGCGGTTCTCTTCCTGCGGCGCCAGCAAAATGCCCCAGCGGTATTCCGGCATTTTCACGTAGCCGAACCGGGCCCAGCCCTCCGGATCAACACCGATGGCCGTGCGCAGGTACACTTCCAGGTCCTGGAAACCGTCCGGCCCCATGGTTTTCCACCAGTCGATAAAACCCGGATGCCACTTCTCCAGCGCCCGCTGCAGGCGCCGGTCCGAGGCGAGTCCGACGTTGTTGGGGATCAGGCTGTCATAATCTACGTTACTCATTGTCATACCCTGTCTTTATCGTATTCGGGGCGCAGTCCCGTGCCGTAACGGCGCAGCGCGCCGGCGTCACTGACTGCGTTGGGCCGTTGAAATATCCAGTTCTGCCAGGCAGTCAGCCGGCCGAAGATCTTGGTTTCCATGGTTTCCGGCCCGGCAAAGCGTAAATTGGCCTCCATCCCGACCAGGGCATCGGGGGAGAAACTGGCCCGTTCCTCCAGCAACATCCTGATCTCGTCTTCCCAGTCGATGTCATCCGGGGTAAAGGTGACCAGTCCCAGCTCAGCGGCCAGGGCCGCGTCCAGTTCCCGGCCGATATGATCTCTTGCGCCTGCGACACTGCCGGGTTCACCGAGAAAACGCGTTTCCAGGCGGGTCAAACCGTTGGACATCGGCAGCGGGCCGAAGTTGTTTTCGCTCAGCATGATGGTCGGCGCCGGCGTGTCGTCATCTTCAAACTGGCCTTCCAGCATGTAGCTGCGGTCCACCGCGAACAGTAACTCGGCCAGCAGGCCGGCGAAACAGCTTCCAGGTTCAACCAGGGCAAAGCTGGTGCGGGACGTCAGGTCAAGCCGTTTCAAGGTACGTTTCCAGTAGAGGACGATCTCGCGTATCAGCCAGTTGTCCCTGTGACGCTGCAGGAATGCGTCATGCCCCTTGACGGTCCCGGCAGCGCCGGCGCTGGTGATGATGATGGTGCCGATGTCCGGTTCGTTGAAACGCAGGTGCAGCAGGGCGTCATCCAGTTGCCGGGCCAGGGCCAGTGGCCAGAACCGGTCGCCCAGGGCAATGGCGTGTTCCAGACTGTCCGGCGCTTCGCTGTCGGGCGCCCTGATGTGCAGGGTGACGTTGCGGTTAGTCCTGTCTATGGACAGACCCAGCCAATCGTACTCGATACTGTCGGCTTCGATGGTCCTGGATAACCGCGTCAGTTGTACCCCCCCGGCCGTATCGGGACGGTCGGACATACGGCTCATTTCTTCGGCCCGCTCAGCCACCCGTTGCACAAACTGCGAACCGGGCACGGTTTCATCCACCAGGCGCCAATCGACAGCGCGCCGGCCCTTCACGCCTTCCTCCACGGTGCAGAATACGTCAGCCAGGTCCCGGCGCACCTTTCGTTTATCGACGATACGGGTGAGGCCGCCGGTGCCGGGCAGGACGGCAAGCAGCGGGATTTCCGGCAACGACACCGCGGCGTTGCCGTCGTCGATCAGGATCAGGTAATCCATGGCCAGCGCCAGTTCATAACCGCCGCCGGCTGCGGTCCCGCTCAGCGCGCACAGGTAGCGCTGGCCCGAGAACTCCCCGGCATCCTCAATGGCGTTCCGGGTCTCATTGGTGAATTTGCAGAAGTTCACCTTGTGGCCGTGGGACGCTCCCGCCAGCATACGGATATTGGCGCCGGCGCAGAACATGGTGGGCTTGTTGGAACTGACCACCACGGTTTTCACTTCCGGGTGTTCAAAACGCAGGCGTTGAATGGCATCGTACAGTTCGATATCAACACCGATATCATAGGAATTCAGCTTCAGTTCATAGCCGGGAAACATGGCGCCGTTTTCATCCACGTCCATGTCCAGCCTGGCGATGGCGCCGGAGCTCGTCAGTTTCCAATGACGGTAACGATCAGGATGCGTCTGGAAATCCAATTGCAAGGAATCCGTTGCTATCGGCAGTTCTGACACATTATGGATTTTTCCCGAATCAGGCATGGTTGTTACCAGTTGTTGACGGCTTCATTATAAAGCAACCCGGGCTGAGTTTCTCTCTACTCAGCTATGTCCAGGATGTCGAAGTGTCAATATAGAGATCAGTGGGTGCATCATTCCCACTGTTTGCTCTTTAACGCCTCTGCAATTTCAGCGATATCCAATTTATCGCAGTCATTCCCGACGACTTTTTGTAAATTCATAAATCGGGCCCCTTGTATGCCACCAGAGGATGACTTTTTATAATTGGTCTCCACGGGCTTTCCGCAGAAGAAGCGAGTTCCTTCTGTAATGTCCCAACCAAGCTCTTCCTCAACACTCATTATGATCGCGATAAGGTTGTCGTCGTAATCATCGGTATTTCGCCCTTCTATCAACGTTTTTTTCAGGTTATCCCCCTTGTACGCAACGTCAAAAATACTATCAATCTTCCAGATTGCACTGACTGTCTTGTCCTTATAAATCCCTACAAATCGATGCTTTGTGTAACCACGGTCAGATGGATTAAAGTAGATACCATATTTTTTGTTTATTTCAAGGGTGTAGCCACAGGGCACTATTCTCATGAGTTGCTTTGATTGATCGAATAACCCCGTATCATTGCAGTATTCTTCGTAATCATCGACAAGAGCGTGCATCTCTTCTTCATGCTTTTCAAATAGTGTTTTGGAAACCTCGCAGATATCTTTATAGGTGATACTGTTAAATTTAATTTCTGGGATACGGCTCTTGATCTCGCTTTTTTTATGATCCTCTAATGGTTCCTTTGTGAGGAGCAGGAGAATGTTATGCTCATCCTTTTTTGAGAAGGTTTCGGAGTGCCTGATTAGTTGTTCAATATCCGGGGACGTATCCACCTTCGCCTCTATCAGAACCTTGAAACTTCTCTGGATAACCTGCCCGTCAGGAACCGCTCCGTCGCCTCGTTCCTGCTGGTTGATCTCTATTCCAATTTCAATAGATTCCCCGGTGAGATCAGTTAGAAACTGTGAAGCTTTCAGGGGCGAATAACTGTAGATTCTCCCAAGGAGTTGAAGAGTATTATTCGTGATGGCGTTCTCTTTAGAGGAATAGCGCTGAAAATAATGGATTTTAGGCATGGATTTAACCTCAGGTAGTCGTTTTGAAGAGCGAATTTCTTAGCTTCCTAGGCTGGTGGAAAGTCGAAATACTTGACTTGATCCAGTTCAAGATTTTTCCCGCATCTCAATCAGCCGTTTCTCCCGCTCGATTTCCGCAATAAGTTCTTCCTCACTGGGCAGAACCAGGCGGTATTTGGAGGCAAAAAGTTGTTCGCTGTCCTTGAGAATAGAGAACCTGACAATGGTTTCATCTTTGGATGTGCAGAGGATCAGTCCGACAGTAGGGTTATCGTCTTCGCCGCGTTTGAATTCATCGAACATTCGTACATAGGTATCCATTTGCCCTATGTCCTGGTGAGTCAGTTGCTCGGTTTTAAGATCTATCAGCACAAAACACTTGAGTAGGTAGTTGTAGAACACCAGGTCGATGTAAAAATGGTTGGTTTCCGTACTGACGCGGTATTGTCTGCCGACAAATGAAAACCCCTTGCCGGCTTCAAGCAAAAATTGTGAGAGGTTATTGATAATGGCAGTTTCCAGGTCTTTTTCCTTGGGCGCAACGGGGTCGGGAAGTTGCAGGAATTCCAGTACATACGGGTCTTTAATGAATGATCGCAATTCACTTTCGGGGGCATCGGTAGCAGATGCGATATCTGTCCTCGACTGTTGTGAAGAAAGCAGGCGTTCGTAATAGAGTGTGTTGATGTTGCGCTGAAGTTGCCGGACGCTCCAACCTTGCCGGGCAGCTTCTGAAAGGTAATAGTTTCTTGCCGTTGCGCTTTCCAGTCGCATGATCAACCGGTTATGACTCCAACTCAATTTGCTACACAGTGTGTAGCGAATCTCCTCATCGGGGTAGGTCAGGTAAAATTGGCGGAAATTGCGCAGGTTGGCATAGGAAAATCCTTTGCCGAAATCATGGGTCAGGTTCCTTGATAAATTTTCCAGCAATTTCTTGCCGTATTCTGCCTTTCTTTTGCCCTCCTGTTCCTCTTCCACAATTCGTTTGCCGATCATCCAGTAGGCTTCGACCATAGCGAGGTTGATCTCGGAATAGGCCCGGCTGCGGGCATTCTGTAGAATCTGCCTGATATCCGAATAAAAAACGGTCAACTGTTTCACTCCTTTAACGCTCCTTTGAGCTGCGCTAGTAGCCCACCGCTCTTAACAAACGACTGGTGCAGCATATCAAGCAGTTGGGCGCTGCTATACTGTTTTTCGCCTTGTAATTAAAGAATATGGTCAGCGCTATTGCCGCCACCAGTTGTCAGCAAATTCATTGACTTCCCGCGCATGGAAGCGCGCCACGCGGTTGCTGGGTTCCAGCGGTTCGTTGTAGAAGAATTCCGGCAGTTCATCGTCCGCTTCGGTAAAACCGGCAGCCCGGTTGAATTCCCGTTCCAGGCGCAGGGTGTCCCGCCCCAGTTCGTCGAAGAAAGACGGGTTGAGTTTGCTGCCGACGGCAGCGTTTATCGCAGCGGTTACCCGGTCCAATTCAGCCGCGGTAACGGTGCGGCCGAAAATACACAAGCCCAGTGAATCCGCCGCTGCGGTCTGTACCTGGGCGGCATGACTGGCTGCCGCAATCTCGTCTATGGATTTGTCCGCGGTCTCCATGCGGGGCACGTTCCCCGCCGTGTGGTCGGCGCCCTGGGCGGTGACCATCATGGTGATGCCTGTCGCCTCCACAACGCGGGGGTCATAGGCGCTGATCGCTTGCCGCTTGATGACCGGCACCCGCCTGACCCGGTAATGTTCTCCGACGGCCGCCGTCCCTTGCGCCCACAGCCGGCCCTGTTCCGTGCCGTTGCGAATCTCTTCCAGTACCCCGGTGATAAACCCGGCGTCACCGAATTTACCGGCGCCGGCCTCCATCAGCACGCCGACCATGGCGCCGGTTTCAATGGTGTCGATGCCGAGGTCGTTGGCGATGGCGTTCAGCCTTGCCAGCTCATCGGGCTCCTTGATGCCGCAGTTGGTGCCCAGCAGCCCCAGTGTCTCGTACTCGACGGGTGATACGACCTCGTTGCCGTCGGCGTCGGCGTAGACGTTGCTGCAGCGAATCAGGCAACCCGGCATGCAGGCATGGGACGGGTCGCCGCCACGGGCGATATTCTGCTCGCGAATGAAATCGCCGCCCATCTTCATGGTTTCCCGGTCGGTGTCCACCAGGCGTCCTGCGGAAAAATTATGCACCGGCAGGCCGCCCACGTGATTCATGTAGTCCGCCATCATGGCTGTGCCGAAACGTTTGTAGCTGTCTATCATCTGGTCTTCATCGAGTTTTTCGGCATAGTGGCGCACCGCGCCGATGACTTTTTTGCGGTCATGCAGTTGCGGCATCCTGTTCAGGTCGGCGACGATGGCCTTTACTTTTTTACTGCCCATGACAGCCCCGATGCCGCCTCGCGCCGCCAGCCTGGCGGGGCGCCGGTCGGTATCGCTGATGGCGATGCCGGCAAGCAGCCCCTGGTATTCACCGACCGGTCCGCACAGGGCGATACTGACCTTTTTCCCGTATTTTTCGTGCAGCAATGCGGCCGTCTCGAAATTGCCCTTACCCATGAAACCTTCGGCCGGGTCGAAGCTGCAGCTGCCGTCTTTGCCGAGATGAATAATCAACCAGTCGTCTGCCGCGCCGTGCAGGGTGAACCCGGACAGGTGCAGCTGTCCCAGCGCCACACCGAACGTGCCGCCGGCATTGGCCTCCTTGATACCGCCCGTCAACGGGCTCTTACACCCGACACTGGTGCGGTTGGCGTTGGAGAAGTTGGTGCCGGCAAAGGGGCCGGCTGAGAAAATCAGCGGATTGTCCGGTGACAGGGGGTCGACACCTGCAATATTCTCTTCCACCAGGGTTTTGGCGATGAGATAGCGGCCTACACGGACCAGTTCTTCTCCGCTCTGTTCGACGGCTTTCACGGTTTGGTTCTTCAGGTCTACATGCAGATAGTCACGCATCACAGTAACTCCGGGAATGATAAAACATTAACATGGATATACAGGATATACAGGATATACAGGATGTGTGAAAAAAATTGTTGAGGTCGTTGTCTGTCAGAATAATACGTTAACACCCTTAACCTGCTCCTCATCTTTATTTATCCTGTTCATCCTGTGCATCCATGTTAAATATCAGTCTTCCAGTCGCAGGACTGTTCGAAGCCGTAGGCCGCCCGGTAGATTGCCGGTTCGTCACAGTGTCTGCCTACCAGCATCATGCCGACGGGCAGGCCGTTCCTCATGCCGCAGGGCAGCGACATGGCAGGATGGCCCGAGATGTCGAACTGGCAGGTGTTCAGCACCGTGTTAAATGCCAGGTAAATGATGTCCTGCATGGCGGAGTCGGAGGCGGATGCCGGGTTCTTTTGCGCCTGCATCAGGGTAGTCGGCAACAATAACAGGTCGTATTCGTCCAGCACGTCATTGTAGGCCTTGATCAGTCCCGGCAGGTGGCTTTTTGCTTTTGCATAATAACTGCCCTCGAATTTCTCCAGGTATTTGCCCAGCATCAGGACCAGGTGCAGGTTTACCGGGAACCTGTCGAATTTGTCCTGCCAGCCGGACATGAACGCTTCCAGCGCAGGTGAATTGATACCGTTGGTGTTTACCGCAAGACCGTTATGGCGCATGGTATGCCAGAGTCCGTCACTGATAATGCTGCTCCAGAGCGGGACGCCATCGAGGTGCATGGGGACGGATACTTCCGCCACTTCAATGCCCATGTCGGCAAATCTACCCGCAGCATCGAATACGCAGCTATCAACGTCCGGTTCAGACAGGGGGTGGCCAAAGCCTTCCTTGACTACGGCGATTTTCATTCCGCTGATGTCCTCACCGAGTGCCCGGGTATATTTATGTTGCCGTAACTGGCGTTGCCGGCTATCCAGTCCGTCATAGCCTGCCAGTACTTCCAGCATGAGGGCATTATCACGCACGTTTGACGTCATCGGGCCGACGTGGTCCAGCATGGCTTCCATACCCATGATGCCTGTATAGGGGAGCAGGCCATGGGTCGCCTTCATACCGTAAACTCCGCAGAAACTTGACGGTATCCGCACCGAACCAGCCTGGTCGCAGCCCAGGGCCATATCCACGTCGCCATTGGCAACCAGGGCAGCGCTGCCGGATGACGAACCGCCGGCAGAGTAATCGTGATGATGCGGGTTCCTGACGAGGCCGGTGCTGGCTGTGGCGCTGGCGCCGGAGACACAGAGAAATTCGCAGACCGCCTTCCCGGTGATCTCTGCGCCTGCGTCCAGCAGCCGCGTGACGACGGTCGCATCGAATTCCGGTATGAAACCTTCAAGAATCGAGGCGCCGTTCATCATGGGAACATTCGCGACGAAAATGTTGTCCTTTATTGCGACTGTCCTGCCTTTGAGGGGTCCTGAATCCCTGCCTTTCAGACCGGTCCTGACGTACCAGGCGCCCAGGGCATTTTCCTCCGGGGCGGGAGGGCGGTAACTCCTGTCAGGATACTGAATTTCAGGCAGGTTATCTTCCAGTTGGTCCATGAATTGATAGGCGCTGCCGAACAAGACCATTTGTTCCAGCATGTTGTCCATATGCGAGTCGTCCATGGTCAATCCCATGGAAGCGGCAATGTTTTTAAGTTCGTGCCTGTCAGGCAGTTCGAATGTCATCGGTCTAATGTTCCTCCATCACGGTGAGCGGTCTTGACCATTCCCGCGGGCCTCATCAAGAATTTTCGGCGTTCCGTCAACGCCGGAGAACTTCAGTAACAAACGCAGGAATTCCCGCCGTTCCGTTTTGCTCAGGTGAGCGGTCACTTCCTGCTCATGGACAGTGATCCTGTCCAGCACCTCTTCCAGGAAAGACCTGCCGGATGGCGACAGTGATAATGCATAACTGCGCCTGTCGGAACGGGACGGATGCCGTTCCACCCAGGATTTGGCTTCCATCTCCGTGATAATCTGCCCCAGCGTTGCCCGCTCCACACCGAACGCGCGGGCCAGGGCGGCCTGGCTGATAGCGGGATTGTTCCGTATCAGAATGAGAATGCCCGCCTGGCCGGGGGTGATTCCCGCCATTCCGACCGACTTGCGGAAATGGTTGAACACCTGTAGCTGCGCCTGCCGGATCTGAAACCCGATCAATCCGTCGAGTGTGGAGAAATCAACGGCCTGGTCGGCTGTGTTTTTATTCATGCTTTTATTATACTATAATGTAAGGTATCCTTACAATAATAATACACAAACATGACGAGAGAGTCTCTGAAGGTGACAATTGAACCGCGTTACAACACTTAAACGCAGTCCGCAGCAGAACGCCCATATCGGTTGCCAGCTCAACGGGGACCCGGTGCAGGTCTCGGTGGCGCCGGGCAAGACCCTGCTGGAGATGCTGCGGGAAGACCTGCAACTGACCGGCACCAAGCATGGTTGCGAACTGGGTGAGTGCGGCGCCTGCGCAGTCCTGGTCGACGGCGAGCCCATACTGTCCTGCCTGTACCTGGCGCTGGAAGCGGAGGGCCGTTCCGTTGACACCATAGAGGGAATGGCCGGGGAAGGGCAACTGCATCCGTTGCAGGCCGCGTTCGCCGACCTTGGAGGCGCCCAGTGCGGTTATTGTACCCCGGCTATTTTGCTGACCTGCAAGGCATTGCTCGACAAGCAGCCCAACCCGGACAGGGACCAGATCCGGGAAGCCCTGTCCGGCAACCTGTGCCGCTGCACAGGCTACCAGCAGATATTCGAAGCCGTGGAAGAAGCCATACTGCGTCTTGGCCATTCGAACCAGGGGACAGATTTCAAGCATGCCCCCGCATGTAGTAAGCGGGGGTCTGTCCCCGGCGGCGCCTGATGAGTAAGACAGACACATACTCGGTAATCGGTAAACCGCGCCGGCGCGTGGACGGCGCCGACAAGGTGACCGGGCAGACCCGTTTTGCCGACGACATCATGCTGCCGCGCATGCTGCATTGCAAGTTGCTGCGTTCCCACGTGCCCCATGCCCTTGTCAGGTCGATCGATATCCGCAGGGCGGAACGCCATCCCGGGGTGAAACTGGTATTGACCGGCAGGGATTTTCCCAATGAGTACGGCATACTGCCGGTAAGCCAGGATGAACAGCCCCTGTGCCGGGAAAAAGTGCGTTTCGTCGGCGACCCCGTTGCCGCGGTCATTGCCCGGGACGAGTTCGCCGCCGAAGAAGCCCTGGAACTCATCCGGGTCGACTATGAGCCGCTGGATACCATCTCCGACCCGGTCCAGGCCCTGCAACAGGACGGCGCGCGCCTGCATGACTACAGCGAAGAAGGGAACATCCATAAACGCCTCAGCTACGAATTCGGCGACGTGGAGGAGAGCCTGGCAAACAGCGCCCACGTGTTTGAGGATATCTTTTTCTTCGAAGGCAATACCCACCTGCCCCTGGAACAGCATGCCGCGGTGGGTATGCCGGAAGCTGAAGGCCGGGTAACCCTCTGGTCCAGCACCCAGTGTCCCCACTACGTGCACCGGGCCGTGGCCAAGGCCCTGGACCTGCCCATGGCGCATATCCGCGTCATCGCCACGCCCAACGGCGGCGGTTTCGGCGGCAAGACCGACCCGTTCAACCACGAAATCGTCGTTGCCAAAGCCGCGCTGATGCTGGGCCGTCCCATCAAGATCTGCCTGAACCGCGAAGAGGTGTTTTACTGCCATCGCGGCCGCCACCCGGTGCTGATGAAATTTCGCACCGGTGTGGACGTAAACGGCGCGCTGACCGGCATGCACCTGCAGACCCTGCTGGACGGCGGCGCCTATGGTTCCTACGGTGTTGCCAGCGCGTTCTATACGGCGGTGCTGCAGCCGGTCACCTACCACCTGCCGCGCTATGCCTTCGATGCCTGCCGGGTGTTTACCAACAAGCCCCCTTGCGGGCCGAAGCGCGGCCACGGCACTGTCCAGCCCCGCTTCGGCCAGGAAGTGCAGCTCGACAAGATCGCGGACAGGTTGAAAATTGACCCTGCGGAACTGCGTCTCAACATGGTCGAGAAGCCGGGGGCGCTGACGGCCAATTACCTGAAGATAGGCAGTATCGGCCTGGCCGAGTGCATCAACAGGGTGACCGAACGTTCCGGCTGGAAGGACAAATACCGGAAACTGCCGTTGGGCAGGGGCGTAGGCCTGGCCTGCTCCAGTTACCTGACCGGCGCCGGCAACTCCATCTACTGGAATGCCATGCCCCACTCCGGCGTACAACTGAAACTGGACCGCAGCGGCAGGGTTACCGTGTTTTGCGGGGCCACGGAGATCGGCCAGGGTTCCGACGACGTGCTGGTGGCCACCGTCGCGGAGATCCTGGGTATTGATCCGCTGGATATCCGCTGTGTCACCGGCGACACCGACCTGACGCCGGTGGACCTGGGATCCTATTCATCCCGCGTGACTCTGATGATGGGCAACGCCGCCATCCAGGCGGCGCAACGGGCGCGGAATTTGATTGCGCAGGCGGTGGCGCAGAAATTCGGCGCGGACGCCGAAACCATCGAATTTGCCGGGGGGCGTGTATTCAACACCGGCCGGCCCGAACAGGAGATGCCGTTTCAGGAGGCGGTGGTCTGTGCGGAGGAGATTCACGGCTCCCTGGGTACGACAGGTTCATACACGCCGGCGCCCCCGCCGGGCAAGTACAAGGGCGGGGGGGTAGGGCCGTCGCCGGCTTATTCCTATACCGCGGCGGTGGTGGAAGTGGAAGTTGACACGGCCACCGGCTGGATCACCGTGCCCAGGGTCTATATCGCCCATGACCTGGGCCGCACCATGAACCCGGTGCTCGCCCGCGGCCAGGTGGAAGGCAGCGTCTACATGGGGCTGGGCGAGGCCCTGATGGAAGAGTCCGCGTTCCGCAGGTTGCCCGCCCGCCTGTCCGGGGCGCTGGTCCACCGCGAGCCTTCCATGCTGGAATACAAGAGTCCCACCTCCGCGGATATGCCGGAAGTGATTACGGATCTCATTGAATACCCGGATGACAACGGACCGTTCGGCGCCAAGGAAGCGGGGCAGGGGCCCCTGCTGCCGATCATGCCGGCGCTGGCCAATGCGGTGTACGACGCGGTGGGGGTGCGTATCGACGAGGTGCCCATCACGGCGGAGAAGATTTTACAGGCCCTGGACAGCAAGGCCCGGGGTGGGAGCGGCCGGGTGGGACCCACGAAATTCCCGGAACTGGAATGGCCGGAACCGTACCGGGTGCCGCCGCCGTGGGAGGGCGGAGACGGCAACGCCGTAAATAAACCGCAACGCAAACGGGCCGCCAAGATGCACGATATGGACAAGTTCAAGCGGGTGGCCGCGTCATGATGCGCCTGCCCCAATTCCACTATTACCGGCCGCGCGACGTCGGCGAGGCGGCGCAGGTACTGGCCGGGGAAGACGACGCCATGGTCATTGCCGGCGGCACCGACCTGCTGCCCAACATGAAGCGCCGCCAGCAAACGCCGCGCACCCTGGTGGCCCTGCGCCACCTGGATGAACTGAAGCGCATCACAAACGGCAGCGGCATGGTTATCGGCGCCGGGATTACCCTGACGGACCTGGTGCAGGACCCGGGCATCAAATCGGCATACCGGGGGTTGTGGCAGGCAGCGGCCCAGGTGGCGACGCCGCACCTGCGCAACATGGGCACGCTGGGCGGCAACATCTGCCTGGATACCCGCTGCAACTATTACGACCAGAACTACGAATGGCGCAAGGCCATCGATTTCTGCATGAAAAAGGACGGCGAAATCTGCTGGGTGTCCACCGGCAGCAAGACATGCCTGGCAACCTCGTCCACCGATACCGCGCCGGCGCTTATCTCATTGGACGCGCAAGTGGAATTCCAGGCGGCCGACGGGCAACGAACGATCCCGTTGCAGGACCTGTACCGGGACGACGGCATTCATTACCTGACGCGCAGGAAGGAAGAGATCCTCACCCGCATCATCCTGCCGGACGGCGCCGGGACGCGCAGCGCCTACTGGAAACTGCGGCGGCGAGGTTCGTTCGATTTTCCCGTGCTCTCGGTTGCCGCGGCGATCAGGTTCGGTGCCGCCGGCGCCGTCGGTGAGGCCCGGATCGTGCTGGGCGCGGTCTCATCCCAACCCGTCCTGTGCGACTCCGCCAATGAATTTCTGACTGGCAGGCGCCTGACGGACGAAGTGATTGAAGAGACCGCGGCGCTGTGCGCCAGGGCGGCGTCGCCGGTCAAAAATACGGATTTCTCGCCCCACTGGCGCAAACGCGCCGTCGCCCGGCTTGCCGTTTATGCCCTGCAGGAACTGCGCGGCGACGACATGCGCGCAACCAGGGAAAAGATCGCGCGCCAGGCGCTGTGACCCTTGATACCTTATTTGAAGAACACCTGTAACAATCTGGTTATGCTGGTATAATTTACCTGTTTTTTTATATCCTCGTGGAGTCCGCATTGATGTTGTCCAATAATAAAGTTGTATGTTTTGTTGTATCAGTAGTTGTCGCCTTTTCCTCCGTTTTCTCCGTGGCGAATGCGCAGGATGACGCCGGGACACTGGAAGAAATCATCGTTACCGCGCAGAAACGCGAACAATCGGTCCAGGACGTGGGCCTGACGGTGGCGGCCTTTACCGATGAACAGTACCGGGAATTGACCCGGGGCACCCTTGACGGTCTGGCCGCGCAGGTTTCCAACCTGCAGGCCTACGCCAACAATACTTTCCTGGAAAGCGTGCACATCCGCGGCATCGGTCTGAATGAATTCCAGGGGCAGTTCGATTCTCCGGTCGCGACGCACTTTGACGAAGTCTATATCGCCAAACCCTGGATGAAGGCGCGCCGCAATTACGATATCGGCAGGGTGGAAGTGCTGAAGGGGCCGCAGGGCACCCTGTTCGGCAGGAACACCACCGGCGGTTCGGTGAACTACTATACCAAGGCGCCGGTTGACGAGTTCGAGGCGGAACTGGAAGCGGCTATTGACGAACATGAACGTTACCGGGTGACCGGCATGATCAACAGCCCGCTATCCGACCAGTTGAGCGGGCGTTTTTCATTCAATACCGAACTTGGAAACGGCGGTCCGCAGAAGAACCTGTTTTCAGGTGACGAACACGGCAGGCCGGACATTCTGGACTTTCGCGGCCAGTTGCTCTGGTCGGGGGAGAAATTGACCGTGCGCGCGCTGGTCCATGGCGGTACAAACAAGAGCGACTCAACGGCCTGGAAGGGCCCGGGGATTTTCAACCTGGGCGCGCCCGGGTTGTGCCCGCAGTTGTTCACCGGCGAGGTATCGAAAAGCCCGTCATCCTGCCCCAAGACCGCCGGGTTCGCCATACTAAACGGTTTCCCGCAGGGTGAGTTCGAACCCGAAGGCATCCATACCATCAACCAGAACAAGCCGCCGACCGGGGACGATACCTTCTACGGAGGTTACCTGCGCTGGGACTATGAAATAGGCAATGCGACGCTGACCTCCATCACCGCCTACGAATATTATGAGCGCATCCATACGGACGACAGCCAGGCTGATATGTTCAACTCCACCAGCACCCATTACTACAACGAGATGAACCAGGTCAGCCAGGAACTCAGGCTGGCCGGTTTCCTGAGCGAACGCTGGCGCTATATCCTGGGGTTTTTCTATGAAAATGACGACCTGGACCAGGTTGACGGTTCCGACCTGAGCCAGCAACAAGTGCCGGGCATCACCCCGCCGTTTGCCGACCAGTTCTTTTCCGAGTTCGCGCTGGATACGGAATCCATCGCCGTATTTGCACACAATGAATTTGATTTTACCGACAACCTGACCCTCAACCTGGGCCTGCGTTACACGGACGATACCATCAAAGTCAGTGACGCAATAATGGGCATCGGCCTGTTGCCGCAGTTCGGCAAGGAAAAAGCTGTCACTCCCTGCCTGGTAACGACTTATCCTGGCGGCCCGATAGGGTCCCCGGCCTGCCCGTTCCTCGGACCTGCCGCGCCGCCGTTCAACGACAGCCGTACCGACAAGGATTTTTCCTGGCGCGTGGGTATCGAATGGAACGCAAGCGACGACCTGCTGGTTTATTCCAATGTCGTAACAGGGTACCGCAGCGGCGGCTACAGCCTGCCGTTCGCGGGCGCGGCCACCACGTTTGAACCGGAGGAACTGATGACCCTGGAGCTGGGTTTCAAGTACCAGTTGCTGGACGATACCATGCGCATCAACGCGTCGGCCTTCCGTTACGTGTACGACGAAGTGCAGGTGAACGTGGATGATCCGGTTTCACCCCTGGTGCCCATTACCCGCAACATCGGCGAGCAGTTGAATACGGGCTTCGAGGCCGAAATCACCTGGCAGCCGGTGCCCGCCCTGTACCTGAGGCAGAGCGTCGGTTACCTGGATTCCGAATTCAACAACACGGACCGCACAGTTTCCACCTACACCGGCGCAATACCCCTGGAAGGCAAGCGCCCAGTCAACTCACCCGAGTGGACCTACAACGGCGCGGCCCGCTGGCAGCAGCCGGTGGCAGAAGGAATGGACCTCATCATCGGCGTGGACTACCGCTGGATCGACGACCGTTTCCTGGAGGCGACCAACCAGGTATTCGACAAATCGGATGATTACTGGGTGGCCAACATGCGCGTTGCCCTGGCCACGGAGAAATGGGAAGTCGCGGTGTACGGAACCAACCTGTTCGACGAAGATTACCTGACCTATATCAATAATATCGGGTTCTTCAAGCTGGATATCTTCGGCGAGAGGCAGACCTTCGGTGCGTCGGTACGCTACCGGTTCCAGTGACGTCCAGCCAGCGGAGGATTTAAGAATGATCAGAAACGTGCAGTTCATCAGTGTTTTTCTCGCAGGGCTCGTTGTCTGTACTGCATCGCTGTCACCACCAGTATTCGCCGCGGACGACGGGCACCCGGCCGTAACAGGAAGTCTTCCGTTCTTTTACTACAACGACCTGCCGGCAGCGGCGGACTGGTACCGGAACAAACTTGGCCTCAAGCCGCTGACTGAAGAAGACTGGGTGGTCATCTTCGAACTCAACACCTCATCCTACATTGGCCTGGTTAAAGCCGGCAGCGGCTTGTTGAAACCGACCGAGGACAAGGGCGCAATTTTCTCCATCGACACGCCGGAACTGGAAGCCTGGTGGGACAGGCTGAAAGACATGGAAGGCATCAATATCAAAAACGGCATCAGGACCGGCGCCGACGGCATGATCGAGTCATTCAGCGTATACGATCCGGAAGGTTACATCGTCGAGTTCTTCCGCTGGAAAGAACATCGCCCGGAGGCGCAACGCTACTTGAAATAGGATCCCATTGGTCTTCCTGCTCATGTGACTGCCCAGGGGTCGATGATGTTGACCCCCATATCCGTGAAATCTCTGACGTTCCGCGTCACTACAGCCATGCCGCGCGAGTGTGCAATGGCGCCGACCTGACAGTCGGTCTGGGAAATGGGCCGACCGATAGCGCGGCGGTCAGCCGCAATCCTGGCATAAGCGCGGGTTGCGTCACTATCAAATGGCAGGAT
This sequence comes from Gammaproteobacteria bacterium, assembly GCA_028819495.1. Taxonomy (GTDB): domain Bacteria; phylum Pseudomonadota; class Gammaproteobacteria; order Eutrophobiales; family Eutrophobiaceae; genus JAAXHV01. Next base: position 21,288 of record JAPPLI010000193.1, read on the forward strand.
ACGTCCAGCGAAGTCTTCGCTCAACATGCCCTCGACCTCAGAAGCCAGTGCGTCTCGCCGCCGCCCCGTTGGCATGATAGCAAGGCCATAGCGTAGCTCGGCCTCTCCCACCGCCGAGAAAAACAAGTTCGCTGCTGCATGTCCCGCTACCCAATCGACTACAACAGGATTCGGCACTGGACGCATCAGTTCAGAAATAACGTTGGTGTCAAGTACAAACATCCTTATATCCTCACTCGAACCTGGGGGGGTCGCGCATTGGTTCACGCGACGGCAATTCCAACTCCACACCGCCAAAGCGCGCAAAGCGGGAGTGGATGGCTTGAGCGAGATTTGTTGGGCCATCTTCCCGTTCAACTGCTTCGCGCAGGATCATGCGCGCTTCCTCTTCCATCGAACGGCCATGACCAGCCGCTCTTATGCGGAGCTGCGTTTTCACCTTATTGTCGAGATTGCGGATTGTAATACTCGCCATGACCTTACCGTTTGCTGTTGGCATTGGTCGATATTCTATACAATGATTGCAATGCAATCAAGACCGGCTATATCGCAATAATATGCCGATGCCGGACTGGTCTGACCTTATACTCCTCCTACTACCCATGAGAGTTCGGATCCAGTGAAAATTGGAAAGCAGGGCTTTTGAAAACTCTACCATCTCCGCTGATACATCTTGCGTGAAGTTTGACCTCCCGTGATGTTTGTATAGTCGTTGAGGGCGGGCGATGTATAAATCGGAGCAGACTCGATAGTTTTTCTGCGGGGATATACCAATTCTCCTGAGTACCAGAATCCAAATCTACGGGGAGCACTGGATGGAACCGTTCCGGTGGCGCTTCAAGTTCTACTGGAGCCCCATACTCACCACAGAATATAAGGCGAATGTCTATGATTTTAACTAAATGCTCGCTCTCATTTACAACAGTGATTTTAACAGCGGGCTCCGTGAATCCAGACCTTCGAGTGGTAGGGCCGGTTTCCAACGTAGTCTCAATTCGAATTGCTTTACGGGCAAATAGTCCCCAGAAGCTGGCTACCTCCTTCAATATCCCTATTATAGAAGCCAAGCTACCGATTTTTTCCAGCATGGTGTTGCTTCTTCAGACGAATATCAGTTGTAATTTCTAAATGACATTTGTTCATTCTTGATAATCCTTTTAGCTCGATCCGATATACATGGCCCGGAAGCAGGCTCTATATGGTATCAGTAAATTGTTGGCCATCCTCATCAGTTTTTATATCCGTGGAAGATCCGACAAAGTAATTTTTGGATCGCTATTATCAGGGTTATGTGCTTTCTCAGTCGCCCGTCGTGTTATTCTCTCAATCGCTTGTTCTAAAATCGATAAAATGAATCAATCCGTTGGGATAATACCGATGGCATTATTGTACTACCGTCTCTCTTAGACGCTTCCGTTCGCAAGGTTTCTTCTCGATGCATGGCAAGCGAAACATAGATGAGTGCTTCGCGAGCCATTTTCATAAGGCGAATAGCTTTATCCTGGAAGTCTCCGATTGATATCAACCCGTGTGTTTCAGTGCTTTCTCCGTATTTCGCGTATTGGAAACTGAGAAAACGGTGTTCGACTTGATTCCGCAATTTATCCAGGTCGGCAGCGTCGGGTTCAGATACCTCTTTGAAAGTATCATCGAACAAATCTTTTGAGAGGAAAAACAAGCCCCGAAGCAGCCAGTTGTGATTGTCTCTGAATATCGGTCGAAGATTGGGTGTTTTGCTGTTTGGTTTTTCATACCATATTTTACGAAAGCTAACATTTCCAGCATCAACTCCTATCTGAAAATAGTCATTTAAGAACAGGCCGATCTTGTCGAATATGGCGTAACAGGCTCGATACGCAGCCCTAAGATCCTCAGTATAGTGACCTAAAAGTTGACCTTCACCACTGTCGAGCATGAGCACATCGCGCATCAAAAACTCCTGAGCGTCTTCATGAATCGCACGATAGAGACGATACCGGGCACTGACATATTCCTGTTTCATCAGATTATAGTACGCTGGAAAGCGAGGCGTCTCCCCTACTTTGTAAGTGTGGCTGGGCAGATGTAACACATCGGTCGCTGCTACACTGGCTGTACATACGTCGTTTAGTGGGTTTAGAAACAGCTGCTCGTCTAAACACCATCGACGATATGAACGCTCTTCTTCGGTGTTTCCCAGGGGCCATTGGTTCAAATCGAATTCTTCATCATATTTAATACGTAGAAGATAGTCGGCAATCCGTTTGCGTTGCTCAATCAACTCTGGCGCGATGGAGTCGCGATCCCCAGTTTCCCATAATGCCTCCAGATCAAGTGCATCGTCAAAAAGAGAGCGTGCGGCCGCTAATAGAATAGATGTGTGGCTTTGGTCATATACTGTTCCCGCATAGGACCCTATAGCTTGCGCTCGGTTAGCGAGTGCTTTAGCGAAGCGGCAGTTAGTTTCCAAGACTTTCAGCCATTCTTCATTTGCCGCAAGGGGGCGCCCCAAAGAATTCAAACGGTTGGCGAGGTTAGTGCGTATCTGGCAGGCAATGATTGGATATATAGCCTCGAAGGCTGGCTCATTAATCGCTCGCCGGAGCAATAACACGTTCTGGACACCATCCGGTTGCTCCCAGTTCCAAATGTAGTTCTCGTCCTTTTGTTTGGCTGCAATAATCCCACTATATGTATTTGACTGATAATAGAAAAGGCGGACTCGGTCTTCGCCTCTGGCGGTTCTAAGCAGGTTTTCACAATCATCAGAGAGTTGACGAAGTAACACTTCGTCACCTGCATCTGAAGCATTGTCGATTGCATGTGCCAGATCATCGAGATTTTGCATGAGTGGTTCTTAAAGGAACCTCTATTAATTCAACGCAATGATATAATACGGGTCACTGATTTCAA
>JAPPLI010000200.1 GCA_028819495.1 Gammaproteobacteria bacterium
ATAGTACAACATAAAACCAAGAAGATGGCAACTTAATTTAGGGCAGTGTCCTAAGTACAAAATCAGGGCGTTTCCCCGGCGTGCTGAAATCCGTCAGAGAAATTGTTTTTCCGGTCTTCTTCTTATAAAACTTTTCAAATTCGTCTCTTAACGTCCTCAAAGTTTGATTGGTAGTGACCGGCGCCCATTCCGGGTTTACTAACCACGGCGCGTCTTCAATGAGTTTTTGAAGGCTATCCTCCTGGGTATCTTCATTGTCCTTAAGTTCCTCCAATCGGTCCATAACCCTGATCCGGTCACTGGCAATTCGCCCAAATGAAGCAAGTTCGGCAAATCTGGCAGTTCGCAGAATAGCGCTGAGCATAGCTAGCGGAGTATCCTCCCGTTCTGCGGCCTCTCTCATTTTGTCATCGAGAGTGATGTGAGGCGCCAACTGAATACTCAGATCAACCAGTCCATTAACCACTTCCAGGTTTTTTGCTTCATCACGATTAATAGTCCTTCCAAAACGATTGGCAAGCTGGATGGCCTGTTGCCTTATATGGCCATCGGAATCGCTGGGATATGCTTTTTTTACTCGCTCTTCTACCTTGCCGGTCTCGAAGAATATTTCAGCAGCTGCCTTTCTCGTTGGGTCACGTGACATATTCCCTACCAATTTCACAACTTTCTGGCCCCATTCCTGAAAAGCACTACCGAGTTCATCCGACCAGAGAATGTCCCGCCTGTCAGTCTGGATCAAATCTTCCTCCTCATCCAGCCAGTCCGCTGATAACTGACCAATTAAGTAGGAGCGGATATTATGTTCCCCGGTGAATCCGGCTTTCTGATTGAATATATGCGTCTGAGCCGCAATTTTTCCCCTGCAATATATGCGGACTCCAACCATCAGCTCATCCTTGTAAGGTTGCTTGGAGTACGCAATCCAACCATTAAGCGGATAAAAGTTACTATCGTGTTCAAATCCAGCGCTTAGATTCTCGATTATTTCCCCATCCGGGCCGATAGCCTCGGACTTTCCTGCACTATTCCTAAATGATATCTTCGTGTCGGGCATATAAGTGATATCGAACTCCCCTACTTCACGAGAATGGTCATCGTCACCTGGAGTTTTCGTATTATCGAGTAACTCAATACTCCAGTTACTCGACCTAATCCCAAAACGTTGCGCAATTTGCCTGGCAAGGGTTTCGATGTCTGGAACGCGACGATAGTTAAAATTCTTCAATATCACCTTTGTCCCGTGTGATGGCTTCAAGGTGCCGTCATCTGAACCAACGGTAGGTGGGTAGTTCTGCTCCAAATTACTTTGATCGCCGGTGATACCGTCATAATCAAGTACTATGTGAGAGGTGTGGTAACCGGATTGTCCATTTTCGGTTATCAATTTGCCTCCTGAACTGATGATTTCTATGATGCGGCATATACCGAAAGGCGCTAATTTGCCGACACCCTTCCGTCCCATCACCTTTCGCTTATACTTCCTGGACAAATCCCCACGTTTGGCGTCTGACCGTCTTTCCGCCCCCACTACCAGGAAAAATTTTTGCATTTCATCAGGTGTCATGCCATGACCGTCATCTTCAATACATATACAAAATCCCTTATCTTTAACTCCCTGTTTGGTCTTGGTGGCGAGGTAATGATTCATGGGAGCATGAATCCGCACTTTGGTAGCGTCGGCATCGTACGAGTTTGCTACAAGCTCCGCTATGACGGCAGATACTTTGTCGTACAACTTCACCCCCAGCTTATCAACTGTAAGTCGGGAGATACGCATTGTGTAGTCAGTCATTGGACCTCCGAAACATCCTATTTTCAGCTTGTCAAAGCGCACGAAAGCGCCAACCGGATTCAGGCTTTTGCATTATACATTATCCGTGTATTTGCACTAGTCCGTTATATCGCTGACGATTAGAAAAGAGGACCAATTCCTAATATAATACCCTTATAATCAATGGGTTACTCTATGGTTAGAAATACGCCATGCGAGCGCAAGGCGTATTTCAAGACAACTTCCCTCCAGAGGTTTGACTATACTTGTGATAGATCCCTCACGTGAAATTCTATTTAACTCGCGTTATCAACCCGTCTACTTTTACCTGAACTGAACCGTTCATCAATTTCGGAAGCAAGGTATCCCGCAGGTTTTCGAGTTTGCGGATTTGATACTGGTTATATTTAACCTTCTGGAAAATCGGTTTGATAAGCTGGTCGAAAGATGAAAGTACTTTTTCCGGTGGTATGGCAATATCTATCTGCCTGAATACAGATTTTGGTATTTCCTGAAAGACAGTTCCGCCGCTGGATTTTTTGATTATCTTGATATGATGCTTACCCCAGAGATAGACGAAATAATTCGAGAGAATTTTGTTACAGACGATGGCGATATATCCCTGGTTTATCGCCAGGTCGATGTCTGTAATGGCTAAATATCCGACTGGCGCTCTTGATGATAAAAGTACCGTGCCTGCCGGCAATAAGCCCGAACTGATTTTAGCCAGTCCTTGTTCGGTAATTCTTTTTTCTGTATCAAGCAAGAAGATGGCATTGTGGCCGGATAAGTCTCTGGGGGTTGTCCAATTTATATCCCCGTTCCAATAATTCTTTTCCTTTGTGCTCGGCGTTGTTCCGCCTTTGACGGTAAAAACTTCACCTAACTTTCCTTGCTCCCAAGTATCATTTCTACCATGTACAAACCACTCCCTGAACAACGCCTGTGCCATATCTTCCAAGGTTTTGTTCTGGCGGTGGAGCAGGTCTATTTTGTCGTCGAGGCTGGACAGGACTTCGACGATGGCTTTTTGTTCGGGGAGTTCCGGAAGGAAGAACTTGTACCTCAGTATCTCGTCGGTCACTACTCTTTGTCTGCCGGATGTACCGGTCATGGATTTGACCGCTATATCTCTGAAGTCATCTGACACTGCCAGATAATATAAATAGTGCCTGTCCGTAACGCCCTGCTTTTCCCGAAGCACGATAAATTCTGTGGAACCAAAACCAACTTGATCATTTTCCAGGAAATCAACAAAACTGGTCTTTCCATTCTCTAAGCACGGGGTGATTCTGGCTACTAAAGTATCGCCGTTCTTAAATTTTGATCCCCCTTTATAATTCTCAACAATATATTCAGGGATTCGTTTTGTGTGAGGAACCAGGAAATCCATCAAGACTTTTGGCGCTTTTGCCCCTTTCGGAATTGTCTCTTTTGGGTTTATCTCTGCTACATCCCCCAACCTCACCTCCCTCCACCCCTCCGGCCTCATCGCCTTCTCCTGCACCACCACATACTTCTCCCCGATATTCTCCCTGAAACTCTCCGGTATGCTTTCCCAGTCCATCACGTCCACCGAGACCAGCAAATCGCTTTCTTCCAGCTCTTCCTTGAGGTGGTAAATCTCCATTGGAGCACAGTCGAAAACGGCCAAGTCCAGGTCAGAGGTTTCTTTGGCTTTCCAGGTGGCGCGAGAACCGTAGGCCCAGACGGTTTTATTGGGGATATGGCGTTTGAGGATGGCGTGGAGCAGGTCGAGTTGTTCCCGATCCAAATCTATGAGTTTCTCTTTACTCATTCGCCGCTGAGCATGGTTTCATGGATTTCTTCTGCATCCCGGATAAAATCTCCGACCCGGTCCAGGGCGGCCATGGCCTTTTCTATGCTGTAATCGTGAGCCGCGTCATTTCTTATTTTTCCGTATTGAACCAGTCGTTTGTGCGCCTCCGTGTCAAACAGCAGGTTTTCAAAACCAGCGCGGAAAATCGAGACGGGTGAGTTTTTTAATTCAACCAGGCCGTTTTCATCTTGCAGGTATCTCTTTATCTGCTTCCACAGGGTGTCATAGCAAATCTCGAAACACTTGATGACGGAATTTTTCACCGCTCTCTGGTTCACTTCGGACAAGCCTTGCTCATCGAGGGTTAAATAACTACCGTACTGTTCCTTTAGCTCATTGAGCGACTTCTCCAGTTTTTCGTAATCTGTCTTGCTCATTTGGGCTTTACCCGTTTACCTTCATTCTGAACTGTTTCCAAAATGGAAACGGTTGCCTGTTTACATCCCTCTGGCTTGATACCGGCCAATCTCTGGTCGGTATGACGATGCCGCAGGGGTTAGTAGTGTACTGATCATGAAGGTTTTCATACCTTAATCCTGCTTAAGTTTCTCTTTATCCTTTCGTTTAGCCTAGCTTCTTCCTCTAATTGCTCGTAGAATTCGGCTTGTAAAGCCGTAAAACGCTCGCCGAAGTCAAAATCATCTTCCTCCTCAGGCAACCCGACGTAACGACCCGGGCTCAGCACATAATCCAGTTCCCGGATTTTTTCTATAGGCGTTGCATGACAGAAACCGGCCACGTCCTGGTAGTCGCCGTCCTGGTTGCGCCATTGGTGGTAGGTGTCTGCGATTTTTACTGTATCTTCATCAGACAATACCCGGGTGCGCCGGTTGATTAAATGTCCCAGGTCGCCGGCGTCTATGAACAGGATTTCACCGGCGCGATGGCGTTCACCGTTATGGCCTTGCCGCTTGCCGGAGATGAACCACAGGCAGGCGGGTATCTGGGTATTCAGGAACAGTTTCGCCGGCAGGTTGACGATGCAGTCCACCAGGCCGGCTTCCACGATGTTCCTGCGGATCATGTCCTCGTTGGAAGACTTGGACGTAAGCGAGCCTTTTGACAGCACAAAGCCTGCCACGCCGCGGGGCGCCAGGTGGTGAATGAAGTGCTGCACCCAGGCGAAGTTGGCGTTGCCCGGGGGCGGCGCGCCGTATTTCCAGCGGCCATCGCCCGCCAGTTGCCGCCCGCTCCAATCGCTGTCGTTGAACGGTGGATTGGCGAGAATATAGTCAGCCTTAAGGTCGGGATGGGCATCGTGCAGGAATGAACCCTCCTTGTTCCACTTGACTTGCGAGCCGTCTATATTGCGGATGGCCAGGTTCATGCGGCACAGGCGGTAGGTAGTTTCATTGCTTTCCTGGCCGTAGATGGAGATGTCGTCGATTTTTCCCTGGTGGTTTTCCACAAATTTTTCGCTCATTACGAACATGCCGCCGCTGCCGCAGCACGGGTCAAACACCCTGCCTGAATAAGGTTCTATCATCTGCACCAGCAGTTTTACGATGGAACTCGGAGTGTAGAACTGACCGCCCTTCTTGCCTTCGGCCAGGGCGAATTCACCGAGAAAATACTCATAGACCCTGCCGAGCACGTCTTTTGACTGTGCGCTTTCCTCAGCCAACGCGATATCGCTGATCAGGTCGATCAGTTCTCCCAGGGTAGCCGAAGCCACGTTCATCCTGGCGAATACTTTGGGCAGGATGCCTTTCAAGGTGGAGTTGTCCTTTTCTATGAGTTCCATGGCTTTATCCAGGATTTGACCTATGCCAGGTTGTTTCGCTTGTGCGCAGGTGCGGTCCCACCTGGCCTCCGGCGGCACCCAGAAGACGTTTTCGCCGGCGTATTCGTCCGGATCTTCCGGGTCGGCGAACCTGATGTTTACCAATTCCTCGTAGCGTGCGAGAAAGGAGTCCGAGATGTATTTGAGGAAGATCAGGCCGAGGACGATATGTTTGTACTGGGCCGCGTCGATGTTCTTGCGCAGTTTATCAGCGGCCCTGAACAGTTGGGCTTCCAGTCTTTCAGTATCGGCAGAGGGCTTGTTCATGTGCTCCACTCATCCGCCAGCAGTTCGGTTTGCAGCAGGATATTCTCCGTCGCCAGCTTTTGCTGGTCGGGCGGATAGCCGTATTCCCGCAACAGGCGCCTTACGGTTGTCCTGAGTTTCGCTCGCGCGCTTTCTTTGATGGTCCAGTCAATCGACATGTTTTGTCTTACCCGTTTTACCAGCACCTGGGCGAGTGTTCGCAGGGTTTCATCACCCATGACCTCTCTTGCACTCTCGTTCAGCGCGAGGGCGCTATAAAATGCTATCTCATCCTCCGACAGGCCAAGCTCAGCGGCTTTATCGTCTGACACTTTTATCTCTTTGGCAAGCTGTATCAGTTCCTCGATCACTTGTGCCGTGGTCAGCAGGTTGTTTTGGTATTTCCGGATAGCGGCTTCCAGCATCTCGGAAAACATTTTGCCCTGGGCAAGATTCTTCCTGCTCCTGGTGCGTAATTCATCGTTCAGGATCTTCTTCAGCAGTTCGAAGGCCAGGTTTTTGCGTTTCATGCCCTGGATTTCCTGCAGGAAGTCATCGGAAAGAATGGAGATATCCGGCTTTTTGATGCCCGCGGCTGCAAAGATATCGATCACGCCGTCCACAATGACGGCCTTGTCAACAATCTGCCGTATGGCGGTTTCCACCTCGTCCGGGCTTTTGCCGCTGCCTTGCCGTTCAAATTTTTTCAGGCGCGACTTTACGGCCTGGAAAAAACCCACCTCGGCCTTGACTTCCATGGCCCTGGGGTCGGGCACGGACAGCGCAAACGCTTTTTCCAGCAGGGCCACCTCCCTGGTAAATCGCTCCTTGCCGTTTTCCAGCCCGAGAACGTGCTCCTCGGCTTCCAGGATCAGGCTCAGCTTTTCCTGTGTTCCGGCAGAGAAATAGGTCTGGTAGGCAAAGCGATCAAACATGGCGGCGACAACGGCGTATTTTTCCAGCATTTTTTCCACCGCCTGTTCCTGCTCAAAAGCCGGCGCGCCCCTGCCATTGCTTTGGGTGTAGGAAACCAGGGCCTGTTTCAAATCCGAGGCAATGCCGATATAGTCCACCACCCTGCCGCCCGGCTTGTCCTTGTAAACTCGGTTGACCCGGGCGATGGCCTGCATCAGGCTGTGACCGCGCATGATCTTGTCAAGGTACATCGTCGTCAGGCAGGGCGCGTCAAACCCGGTCAGCCACATGTCCCGCACGATGACGATCTGCAATGGGTCGTCGGGGTCCTGGAACCGTTCCCGCAGCGTCTTTCGCTCATGTTTGCTGGTGTTGTGTTTCTCCCATGCCGCGGGGTCGCTTGAAGATGAGGTCATGATCACTTTCAACCGTCCCTTGCTTTTATCCTCATTGTGCCAGTCAGGATGCAACGCGATTATTTCATCGTACATGGCGACCGCGATGCGGCGGCTGGTGGCAACTATCATGGCCTTGCCGGTAAAGACCTCCTGTCTGGCATCAAAATGCTCAAGGATATCCGCCACGATTGATTTTACCCGCTCCTCATGGCCTATAATCGCCTCCTGCCTGCTCCACCTGGCCTTTGCCTTCTCCGTCGCCGTCGCTTCTTCGCTTTCGGTGATGCCCTCAACCTCGGCGTCCAGCTCCGCTTTTTCCTCCTCTTTCAGGTGCACCTGCACCAACCGGGATTCGTAATAGACCGGCACGGTAGCCCCGTCTTCGACGGCTTGTTCTATGTCGTAAACGTCGATGTAATTGCCGAATACCGCCGGGGTTGACGCATCTTCCTTTTCAACAGGTGTGCCGGTAAAACCGATGAAAGTCGCTTCGGGGAGGGCGTCCCGCAGGTACTTGGCAAAACCGTAATTGGTTTTCACGCCGTCCTTCATAAAGTGGGTCCTGGCGCGGAAACCATACTGGCTGCGGTGCGCTTCGTCTGCGATGACGATGATATTGCGCCGGTTTGACAGCAGTTGGAAGTTTTCGCTGCCGTCTTCAGGCAGGAACTTCTGGATGGTTGAGAAGACAATACCGCCTCCTGCGGTCTGCAACAGTTGTTTCAAATCAGCGCGGCTGTCTGCTTGCCTGGGAACCTGCCTGAGCAGGTCTTTGCCCGCGACGAAGGCATCGAATAACTGATCATCAAGGTCGTTGCGGTCGGTGATGACAAGAATAGTCGGGTTGTGCAGTTCCCGGTGCACAACCAGCAGGCCGGCGTAAAACACCATGGACAAGGACTTGCCACTGCCCTGCGTGTGCCAGACCACCCCCGCCTTGCGATCTCCCCTGGGTTGGCCTTTGACGCCGGGCAGGTTGTATGCTTCGGGGTCTTCCGCGACTTTCTCTCCGGATGACGCCCTGACAGTGGATTCAACGGCCTCCTTCACCGCGTGGTACTGGTGGTATGCCGCTATCTTCTTGATGGTTTCAATGCTGATCTGGCCGGTGGCCAGATCCTCCTTTTTCACTTTCTCAAAGACGCTGAAATGGTGCACCAGTTCCAGTAACACGTCCGGGCGCAACATGCCTTTAATCACTGTCAGCAGTTGCGGCGTTGTGCTGGGATCTTCCTTTTTTCCATCCACGGTCTTCCATGCCGTAAACCGGCTCCACCCGGCAGTCAGGGAACCGGCTTTCGCGTCAAGCCCATCTGAGGCAACCAGCGCGCCGTTGTAGCAGAAGAGGCTGGGGATTAGCTCTTTATAAGTCTGCAACTGATCAAATGCTTTCTTTACCGTCGCGTTTTCATCGGCCGGGTTCTTCAACTCAATGACGGCCAGGGGCAGACCGTTTACAAACAGGACAATATCCGGGCGTTTTGTCACGCCTGCTCCGTGACCTGACAGGGGATTGTTTTCCGTTACTGTGAACTGGTTGCAGACCACGAAGTCGTTGTTGAGAAGGTTGTCAAAATCAATCAAACGCACATTGACACCGATAGTCTCACCATCTTTCTGATGGTTTTCCGTTACACCTTCCCTCAGCATCTCATGGAATAGCTCGTTACTTGCAACAGGATTCTGACCGGTGAGGGCGAGCACCCGAGTCCGGACCTGATCCTTTATCTCCCGCGGGATGGCCGGGTTGAGTTTGTCGATCGCCGTTTTCAGACGCGTGAGCAGGACAATGTCGGAGGGCTTCTGTCTTTCAGACTCCAGTGCAGCCGGGGACAGGTAAAACCAACCCTGGCTTTCCAGGAGTTCTACGGCTAACTGTTCGACATCGGATTCGTAGAGAGTGGCCATGGGTTCTAGATTTACGCCGGATAAAATCGTTAATCCATCATGCGGCTGATTGTTATTCTGCCCTATGGCTGATTGTTATTCTACCCTATGGCTGATTGTTAATAATGAATACGCCTTATTGAAGCTTTGCGGCACAGCTAATTGTCGCGGTGATTATGATATAATGCGCGCTCTGTTTCACACGGCACTTGAATAATGGTTGACTTCTTCATAAATGATGCGTGGGCACAGGGCGGCGGACAGGGCGGAGGCGGTTCCTTTCTGTTCATGATGGTCCTGTTCTTCGTCATTTTCTATTTTTTCCTGATCCGGCCGCAGATGAAGCAGGCCAGGGAGCACAAGCAACTGGTCAGCAACCTGGCGAAAGGCGATGAAGTGGCCACCAACGGCGGCGTTCTGGGGAAGATCAACCAGGTGGGCGATAATTTCATCGTGCTGGAAGTTACTCAGGGCACCGAGATCAAGGTGCAGAAGCAGGCCGTTTCCGCGGTCCTGCCCAAGGGGACGCTGAAAACCCTCTGAGGCCGGCTTTACGCAAGGAATGACGAACTCAGTTAGCAGTCCATGAACCGTTACCCTCTCTGGAAATACCTGCTGATCATCGCTGTCATTGCGATCGGTTGCCTGTTCGCGTTGCCCAATATCTACGGCAAGGACCCGGCATTGCAGGTCTCTGCGTCGCGTGGTGGCGAGATCAGCGAACTCACCCGGTATGCCGTGGAAGACGCCCTGGACACGGCGGGCATCGAGTACGGCAACATCAGCGTGGGTGAGGGCAGCCTGGTGGTCAGGTTTGCAGACGAGGGAACCCAGCTCAAGGCCCAGGATGTGGTCAAGGAAGGGCTGGGCCGTTCCTACACCGTGGCCCTTAACCTGGCCCCGGCGACGCCGGGCTGGCTGCGCGCGCTGGGCGCCGAACCCATGTTTCTGGGTCTGGATTTGCGCGGCGGCGTGCATTTCCTCATGCAGGTGGATATGGAAGCGGCGGTTGCCAAGGCGGAAGAGCGTTACGTCTCGGATATCAGGACGCAACTGCGGGACGAGCGGATCCGCTACCGGACCATCACCCGGCGCAGGGATGACGGCCTGCTCATCAGGTTCAGGGATGCCGAACAGCGCCGGCTGGGTATCATCGAGATAGAGGATAATTTTCCCGACCTGGAACTGGAGCAACCCGAGTCCGAGAGCGACGAGTTTCCCCTGCTTGCCCGACTCAGCGAGAACGCGGTGAAGGAGACCCGGCGCCTGGCCCTGCAGCAGAACATCACCACCTTGCGCAAACGTGTGAACGAACTGGGCGTGGCCGAACCCATCATCCAGCAACAGGGACTGGAGCGTGTGGTCGTGCAATTGCCGGGAGTGCAGGACACCGCCAGGGCGAAGGAAATCCTGGGCGCCACCGCAACCCTGGAATTCCGCATGACCGACGAGGATCATGCCGTGCAGGACGCCGTTGACGGCCGGGTGCCTGCCGGTTCCCGGCTGTATTACGACCGGGGCGGCAACCCGGTACTGTTGCGGAAACAGATCATGCTGACCGGCGACTATATCATCGACGCCGCGGCCGGTTTCGATTCCGTCTCCGGCAGTCCTAACGTCTCCATCACCCTGGACGGCAAGGGCGCGAAGCGGTTCAGCGACGCCACCGCCGAAGAGGTGGGCAGGAACATGGCCGTGGTGTTTATCGAGAACAAGACCGAGACGGTCGAGAAGGACGGCGAAATGGTGAAACGCCGGGAAACCATCGAGGAAGTGATCAACGTGGCCACGATCCGGGAACAACTGGGCAAACGCTTCCAGATCACCGGCCTCGATTCCACCGAGGAATCCCGCAACCTGGCCCTGTTGTTGCGCGCCGGCGCCCTGGCGGCGCCCATCGAGATCATCGAGGAGCGCACGGTAGGTCCCAGTCTCGGCCAGGACAATATCGACAAGGGTTTCACGTCGGTCAAGATCGGGTTCATCCTGGTGCTGATTTTCATGGCCTTCTGGTACAAGGCTTTCGGCCTGGCCGCGGACGTGGCCCTGGCGCTGAACCTGGTGCTGATCGTTGCCCTGCTGTCCATGTTGCAGGCGACCCTCACCCTGCCGGGCATCGCCGGGATTGTGCTGACCGTGGGCATGGCGGTGGATGCCAACGTGCTCATCTTCCAGCGTATCCGCGAGGAGATCAGGAACGGCAATTCACCCCAGGCCAGTATTCATGCCGGCTATGAAAAAGCGTTTACGACCATCGCCGACGCCAACATCACGACCCTGTTTGCCGCCATCGTGCTGTTCAGTTTCGGCACCGGACCGATCAAGGGATTTGCCGTCACCCTGTCCCTGGGGATTGTCTGCTCCATGTTTACCGCAATCATGGTGACCCGCAGCATAGTGAACCTGATATACGGCGGCAGGAAACTGCAGAAGCTGGTGATCTGATCAACCCTTCCCGTATTGCCTGATGCAAACGCCGACGCAAAGATTCAATTTCGACTTCATGAGCAAACGCAAGGTTGCGGTCGTGTTCTCTGCCCTGCTCCTCAGCGTTTCCATAGTCTCCCTGGTCACGCAGAAACTCAATTTCGGCATCGACTTCACCGGCGGCACGCTGGTGGAGGTCAGTTACGGCGAGACCGTGGAACTGGACGAAGTGAGGAGCGTGCTGTCCGCCACCGAGTTCAGGGACGCGGTGGTCCAGTATTTCGGCTCCGCCAGTGACATACTGATCCGGGTCGCCCAGGTTGAGGGCAAGAACAGCGCGGACATCAGCAACGAGATCATAGAGGTCCTGGACCTGTCCGGCCATGACGTCGAGATCCGGCGCGTAGAGTTCGTCGGCCCCCAGGTGGGCGAAGACCTCCAGGAAGACGGCGGACTGGCGATGATCTATGCGCTGATCATGATTTTCATCTACATCGCATTCCGTTTCCAGCGCCGGTTTTCCGTCGGCGCCATTGCCGCGCTGGTGCATGACGTCATCATTACCATCGGCGTGTTTTCCGTCCTGCAACTGGATTTCGACCTGACCGTGCTGGCGGCGCTACTGGCGGTCATCGGCTACTCGCTCAACGACACCATCGTCGTCTTTGACCGCATCCGGGAAAATTTCCGCCGTATACGCAAGGGCACGCCGGTAGAGATCGTCAACGCCTCGTTGAACCAGACCCTGACCCGCACCTTGATCACCTCGCTGACCACATTGCTGGTATTGACTGCCCTGTTCTTCCTGGGGGGCGAACTCATCCGTCCGTTCTCATCGGCGCTGATCGTCGGCGTCATCATCGGTACCTATTCCTCCATATACGTTGCCAGCCCGGTGACCCTGGCGCTCGGCATCAGCAAACAGGACCTGATGCCGGTTGAAAAAGAGGAATAAGTGCAATAAAAGGGGACAGAATTTGTCTGTCCCCTTTTATTGCCTTTTTATTCCTGATATGAAGATCGTCGCTGACAAGGCAATCCCCTACGCCAGACGGTTTTTTTCAACTCTGGGCGACCTTATCCTGCTTGACGCCGGGGACATCACGCCCGCATCAATCAGGGATGCGGACTGTCTGGTCGTCAGGTCCGTAACCCGGGTTGACCGCACCCTGTTGAGCGGTTCCCGGGCAGGGTGTATCGCCAGCGCTTCAAGCGGGACCGATCACGTGGACCTCGACTACCTGGACAGCCGGGACATCCCCTTGTTCGAAGCAAAAGGCTGTAACGCGAACTCAGTGGCCGAATACGTACTGAGTTGCCTGTTCGTCCTGTCGGAACAATACGGCATGGAACCGGAGGGCAAAACCGCCGGCATCATCGGCTGCGGCCACGTGGGCGCGCGGCTCAGATACCTGCTGCGCGCCATCGGCATTGAGACCCGGGTTTATGACCCGTTTATCAGGGATGGGCACAATTCCTACCCCTTCCGGGACCTGGACCGGGTGCTCTCATCCGACATTATTTCCCTGCATGTCCCGTTTACAACGACAGGTGAATTTCCTACCGAGAAAATGGTCGGACGGGAATTCCTGGGCAGGCTCAAGCGGGACGTCATATTTATCAACGCCGCAAGAGGCGGCGTCGTGAATGAGCGTGCGCTTATCGATTTCGCCCGGGAAAACCGGGCAAGCCGCCTGGTGCTGGACGTGTGGGATAATGAGCCGGACATCAATATCGAACTGCTGAATATGACGGCGCTGGCGACCCCCCACGTCGCCGGTTACAGCGCTCGGGCGAAACTGAATGCGACGCGCATTGTTTATGAGCAGCTATGCGCGTGGGCCGGCGCGCCGGCAGCGGCCGCGGAGGATATGGTATTTCCGGGCGAGAACATGGAGTTTAACCTGTCCGGGTTCGACAACCCCATCGAGGCGGTAAGGCTGGCCGCCCTGGCCTGTTATGACGTGCGCACGGATTGCGCGGCATTCAGGGAGATAGAAGCGGTTGATGCAGATAACAGGAGTGTTTTTTTTACGTCGGCGAGAACGGGTTATCCCTACAGGCGGGAGTTTTCCGACCTGCGGGTGGTGCTGCCCGGCAATAACGGTGATATACGTGATAAATTATCCGGCCTGGGATTTGATGTTGGAGGTCGAACAACGTGAACCTCGGATTTCTTGCATCCCACAACGGGTCCAATATGCAGGCTGTCATCGATGCCTGTCGCGCCGGCAGGCTGGCCGCCAGTCCCGTTGTAGTGATCAGCAATAACGTGGATTCCGGGGCGCTGGAGCGGGCCCGCAATGAAAGAATCCCCTGTTTCCACCTGAGCGGCCGCACCCACCCGGACCCCGGGGACCTGGACCGGGAAATCGTCGACGTCCTGCTCGAACATGACGTCAACCTGGTGATCCTGGCAGGTTATATGAAGAAGGTCGGCCCGGTGACGCTGGCGACCTTCCCCGGCCATGTCCTGAACATCCATCCCGGCCTGTTGCCCGACTTCGGCGGCCGGGGCATGTACGGCCGGCGCGTACATGAGGCTGTGCTGGCCGCAGGCGCCGGGACTACCGGCGCAACGGTCCACGTAGTGGACGCCATCTACGACAACGGCCCGATCCTGGCGCAGACAAAAGTTGAGGTAAAAAAGACGGATACGGCAGACACCCTTGCCCGGCGCGTCCTGGCGCTGGAGCACGAACTCTACGTTGAGACCATAGACCGCATCATCCGCGGGGAGATAAAGCTAACTTAATGGGACTCTCGGGGTCAGAGTAAGAATTTCGTCAGAAATTTTACTCTGACCCCTACATTTCGAGATAGATGGGGTCAGAGTAAAAATTCTTCGAATTTCTTACTCTGACCCCTGGTTTACCGTCACTCATTGCATCCTTCCCTGGATGCAACCCTGCGGGCGGCTATCGCCGTGCAAATCGGCCGTCCTGCCGATTTGTCCCGCGCAGGCGGGAATCCAGTGGAATACTATGTCGCCCAGAGGGCGATACATTATCACTCAACCGTTATAGTTATCCGCTCCGACATGACGGCCGGTTCATGGGGAATGTGCGCGAAGTCACCCAGCAGGAGTTGCAGGGTGTGTTCGCCCGGAGGCAATTCCACGGTGGCTTCCGTCTGGCCGCCGCCGAAGTGCAGGTGGTTTTCATCATTGATGATCGGAAACTCGAGGGCAGGCAGTTCCGTGTCCACCAGCAGGTGATGGTGGCCGCTGTTGTCATACTTGATGCCGGCGGGGGCGACGCCCATGTTCTTCAGGCCGAAGCGGACGGTCACCGGATTCGACACCGTCGCGCCGTCGGCGGGCGAAATGAAATACAGTTCGGCATTGCCGGGAGCCGGGGTCCCTTCCTGCGCGGAAACGGAAAACGGGCACAGCGCCAGGAGCAGGATCAACAGTCTGTACATTTGCGAACCTCTTTACGTGGACTGCCCGCTAGTTTAGCATGGCGCGGAAAATGGTTAAATTGAATAACGTGTTGGTTAACCGGATCACTGCACTTTACGATCGGTACATCCTGGGCCGGCCACGGTTGGCGCTGGCAGTGCTGCTCGCCGTATTCGCTTTCTTTGCCTGGCATGCCAGGGATTTCAAACTGGACGCCTCCACGGATACCCTGATCCTGGAAAGCGACAGGGACCTGCGCATATTGCGCCAGGTGAACAAACGTTACGAAACGCAGGAGTTCCTGGTGGTGACGTTCACCCCCCACGCGGACCTGTTCTCGGATGTATCACTGGAAACGATTTACCAGTTACGGGAAGACCTGGAACAGATTCCGGGCGTTGCCTCGGTATTCTCGCTGATCGATGCGCCGCTGGTAAAAATCGTCGGTGGCACACTGGCAGAGGTGGCCGCCAACTACCGTACCCTGGAGGACCCGGGTGTTGACCGGGAGCGGGCGCGGGAAGAATTCCTGGCCAGCCCCATATTCCTGGACCTGCTCATCAGCCAGGATGCCGGAACGACGGCGCTGCAGGTCAACCTGAAAAACAAGGTAATCCTTACCGAAGCGCAGAGAAGGAGAAACGAGCTCCTGATCAAACAGGACGATGAGGGCCTCACTGAAGCGGAACAACTCGAACTGGCGGATACCCTGGAACAATACGAGACAGTCAAGGAGGAGGCCACCCGGATCAACCATGAAACCGTGGCCGCGACCCGCGCGGTAATGGACCGCTACCGGGACCGGGGGACGCTGTACCTGGGCGGCATTCCCATGATCGCGGACGACATGATCACGTTCATCAAGAACGACCTGCTGGTGTTCGGCGCCGGCGTGTTTGCCTTCCTGGTGATCATGCTGTCGATTATCTTCCGCCAGGCCCGGTTCGTGCTGCTGCCCCTTTGCAGTTGCATCTTCGCGGTGGTCATTATGATGGGACTGCTGGGCCTGACCGGCTGGCCGGTCACGGTGATTTCGTCCAATTTCATATCCCTGATGCTGATTCTCACCATGTCGATGAACGTACACCTGGTAGTGCGTTACCGGCAACTGAGCCGTGATTTTGCCGGCCAGGGCCAGGCGCAACTGGTATCCAATACCGTGCGGCGCATGGTCTGGCCCTGCCTGTACACCGCGTTGACCACCATGATCGGTTTCGGGTCCCTGGTGGTCAGCGATATCAAGCCCGTTATCGATTTCGGCTGGATGATGACCCTGGGACTCAGTGTCACCTTCATGACGTCATTCCTGCTGTTTCCGACCATCCTGGTGTCCCTGGACAAAAAGATCACGTCACCCGGCAGGGAGCAGGTGCCGTTCACCGCGGGCCTGGCGCGGATCACCGAAAGGTTCGGCAACGGCGTGGTGGTGATCGCGCTGCTGCTGGCCGCGCTGAGTCTTTACGGCGTATCCCGGCTGAAGGTTGAGAACAGCTTCGTCAACTACTTCAGTGACTCCACGGAAATCCACCAGGGCCTGAAACTGATCGATGACGAACTGGGCGGCACCGCGCCCATGGACGTGGTCCTGAAGTTCGACCCCGTCAAGGAGTACGGGGAGGAAGAGGAAGAAGAACTACCGTGGGATGACGAATTTGCCGACCTGGACGACCTGTTCGGTGGTTTCGATGAAGGACCGGCGGATCCGGCGGACGCCTGGTTCACCGACTACAAGATTGACCGCATCAAGGCGGTGCACGACTACCTGGACAACCTGCCTGCCGTGGGCAAGGTGCAGTCGCTGGCTTCGGTGCTGCGCCTGGCCGAAGACCTGAACCAGGGCGAGGAATTCGATGCCTTCGAACTGGCGGTCATCAACAAGAAACTGCCGCAGGAGATAAAGGAACAACTGATAGATCCGTACATCTCCATCGAGGACAACGAAGCCCGCATCAACATGCGCATCCTTGATTCCCTGCCCGACCTGCGCCGCAAGCAGTTCCTGGAAAAAATCGATGCAGACCTGCGCAATGAACTCGGCCTGACCGGTGACGAGTTCCAGGTCAGCGGCATGATGGTGTTGTACAACAACATGCTGCAAAGCCTGTTCACTTCCCAGATCGAAACCCTTGGGGTCGTCATGCTGGGCATTGCCCTGATGCTGCTGGTCCTGTTCCGGTCCTTCTCCCTGGCCGTCATCGGCATCCTCCCGAATATCCTTGCCGCCGGTATCATCCTGGGACTGATGGGCATCCTGGATATCCCCCTGGACATGATGACGATTACCATTGCTGCCATCACCATCGGCATCGCGGTGGACAACAGTATCCATTACATCTACCGCTTCCGCGAGGAACGTCCGGGCAAACCCGACTATATATCCACACTCTATTACTGCCACGCCAACATAGGGCGCGCGGTGTTCTACACGGCGATCACCATCATCATCGGCTTTTCCATCCTGGTGATGTCCAATTTCATACCGACTATCTACTTTGGCCTGCTCACCGCGCTGGCCATGTTCATCGCCCTGCTGGCGGCCCTCACCCTGCTGCCGAAGCTGATCCTTGTATTCAGACCATTCGGGAAATAGAACTTTTTGAAATAAACTCTTTCTCAATTCCCAGGTTCAAATATAATATGGAGTTTTGTTACAGACCCATTAAATCCGGAGATACCAGACCATGAGACGGAAACTTTGCCTTTTAGCTATATTCCTGTTGCCGGCGCTGACGCTGACGTCGCCCGCCCAGGCAATAGACAAACCGGAGGACGTAATCCTCAGCACAGTCGACAACGTGATCGCCCGCATCACGGCGGAAAGGGAGATGCTGGACGCGCAACCCGAAACAGTCTATGAGCTCATAAACGACCTTATCATCCCCGTCTTCGATTTCAATAACATGTCGAGATGGATACTGGGCAAGTACTGGAAGCAGGCCAGCGAAGAACAACGCACTGTCTTCACCACGGAATTCAAAAACCTGCTGGTGCGCACCTATGCCAAGGCGGTGCTGGGATTTTCCAATGAGAGAGTCAATTACCTGGAGACCCTGACGGGGTCCAAGCCCAATATCGTGATGGTGAAGACCGAGATAGTCTCGGACGGCGGCGTCACGCCGGTCAATTACACCATGCATATCAGCGACGGCAGTTGGAAAGTCGTGAACGTCGCCTTTGAAGGCATCAGCCTGGTAGAGACATACCGGAAATCTTTTGCCTCCGAGATTCGCAATAACGGCCTTGAAACCCTGTTGCAGAAACTGGTGGACAAGAACGAGAAACTGGAACAGTCACTATTGACCGATGAGGCGTAGCGGCCGGGTTTCCCGTCCGGCGAGAAACCCGGGCTGACCCGCGTACCGCGCTGATAAGGGGAGTACCTGTCATGCAGGTCGAAGATATTGCAAGTTTGATCAAATCCGGCGTCCCGGACTGCGAAGTCGAAGTGGATGGTGACGGAACACATTTCACCGCAGTCATCGTGAGCGATGTTTTTGCAGGAAAAAACATGGTCCAGCAACACCAGGTGGTGTACAAGGCCCTTGGTGACAGGATGGGGACCGACATACATGCTCTTTCCATACAGACCTACACGCCGGAACAATGGAAGAAAAAGAGCGCATTCCGCGTCATATCATCGACATAGCCCCCTGATCTGTGGATAAACTGACAATCCGTGGCGGCGCCCCCCTGCGCGGTGAGATCAGTATCTCGGGCGCAAAGAATGCCGCGCTTCCCATCCTTGCCGCTACCCTGCTGACGGACAAGCCGGTGCTGATCGGCAATATTCCGCACCTGCACGATATCACCACGACCATGGAACTGCTGGGACAGATGGGCTCGGAACTGATGCTCGACGAACGCATGATCATCGAGGTGAACAACCGGGATTTGGGCCGGTTGTACGCGCCCCATGACCTGGTGAAAACCATGCGTGCATCCATACTGGTGCTGGGACCGTTGCTCAGCCGCTACGGGCAGGCGCATGTCTCACTGCCCGGCGGCTGCTCAATCGGTTCAAGACCCGTCGACCTGCACCTGAAGGGCCTGTCCGACATGGGCGCCGAAATCACGGTGAATGACGGTTACATACATGCCCGGGCCAGGCGTCTGCATGGCGCGTACATCAACTTCGAACAGGTTACGGTAACCGGTACGGAAAACCTGATGATGGCCGCTACCCTGGCAGACGGGCGCACCGTGCTTGAGAATGCCGCGCGGGAGCCTGAAGTGGCGGACCTGGCGGAATGCCTCAACCGTATGGGAGCTGAGATCACCGGGGCGGGGACCGGGAGGATTGAAATCGAGGGCGTGGAGCAGATCAACGGCACCAGGCACGACATCCTGCCCGACCGTATAGAAACGGGGACCTACCTGGTCGCGGCAGCCATGACCGGCGGCAGCATCAGGCTGAAAAATACCAATCCGGCGCTGCTGGAAGCGGTTATAGAGAAACTGTCCGAGGCAGGGGCCGGGATCGCCTGTAACGGCGCCACCATATCCCTGGAAATGGAACCCGGCTCAAAACCCAGGGCAGTCGATATCGATACCTCCCCCTTCCCCGGGTTCCCTACTGACATGCAGGCCCAGTTCACTGCGTTGAACTGCATTGCCGAAGGCCGCGCCGTGATTACCGAAAATATTTTCAACAACCGCTTCATGCACGTCATGGAATTGCGGAAAATGGGAGCGGACCTGGCCCAGTCCGGAAACCGCGTCATGGTGAACGGCGTGGATACGCTTACAAGCAGCACGATCACCGCGCGGGACCTGCGGGCATCGGCCTGCCTTATCCTGGCCGGCCTGGTAGCCCGGGGACAGACACTCGTCGAACAGGTCTACCATATCGATCGCGGATATGAGACCATCGAGGAAAAATTGATGCAACTTGGCGCCAGCATCAAGCGGTTGCCTTGACCAGCGGCCAGGGAATATATGGGGTCAGAGTAAAAATTCTTCGAATTTCTTACTCTGACCCCGGCGCCGTGGAATTGACGAGAGTTTCGGGGTCAGAGTAAGAATTTCGCCAGAAATTTTACTCTGACCCCTGCATATTTATGAAAGACGGGATTACCATAGCAGTCTCAAAGGGGCGGATTCTTGATGAATCCCTGCCGCTGCTGGCGCGCGCAGGGCTGGAGCCCCTCGAGGACCCCGGCACAACCCGCAAGCTTGTATTCGACACCAATCATGACGCTGTCAGGCTGATCATCATCCGCGCCGCCGACGTGCCCACCTACGTCCTGAACGGCGGCGCCGACCTGGGCATTGCCGGGAAAGACGTGCTGATGGAATGTGACAGCGACAACCTGTACGAACCGCTGGACCTGAAGATAGCCTGTTGCCGCCTGATGCTGGCAGGGCCCAGAGGCACCCCGGTAACACCGGGCCGGTTACGGGTTGCCACCAAGTACGTCTCGACGACCCGCAACTATTTTGCCGAAAAAGGACAGCAGGTGGAGATCATCAAGCTGTACGGTTCCATGGAGCTTGCTCCTGTTCTGGGTCTCTCGGACCTCATAGTCGACCTGGTCAACACCGGCAATACTCTGAAAGAGAATGGCCTGGAACCGCTGGACAACATTGCGGATATCAGTTCCCGCCTTATCGTCAACAAGGCGTCAATGAAGATGAAGCAGGAAATGATCAAACCGTTCATAGCCCGCCTTGCCGGGGCTGTAGGGTAACCCGAATATCTCACCAATTCGCTTGTTACCATCCGATAGATGATTGCTGTCAATAAGTTATGGTAATCTTTCTACTATGTTGCCATCACACACACCGCTTGATGCGCCCTCGCTTGTCTTTTTTGCGTTAGCGGGCACATACTCCCTCAACCAGAAGAATTACTATGCTTTCGGTCGTGAGCGCCCGCTAACGCAAAAAATCCGGCGCGATCTTCGCATCAATTGGTGAGATATTCGGGTTTATGCTCGGCATTACAAGACTGTCGGTTTCAGATCCCGATTTTGAGAACCGCTTCGCGCAACTGCTGTCCGGCAATGAAATCCTGGACCAGGAGCTGACCGCGACCGTATCGAACATCCTGAACGACGTCAGGGACAACGGCGTAACGGCCCTGGTGGAATACACCAACCGGTTCGACCGCCGCGCCGCCGGCCCCGGCGACCTGGAGGTGCCGCAAACGGTCCTGGAGCAGGCCGTGGCAACCATACCGCAGGACCTGCGCCGGGCGCTGGAGGACGCGGCGGAGCGTATCACTGCTTATCACCGGCATCAAACGGGCCGGTCCTGGTCATTCGAGGACCAGGACGGTTCGACCCTGGGACAACGCATCACTCCACTGGACCGGGTCGGCATTTACGTGCCGGGCGGCAAGGCCGCCTACCCCTCAACCGTCCTCATGAACGCCATACCGGCGCGGGTGGCGGGAGTCGGGGAAATCGTCATGACCGCGCCGGCTCCGGACAACGAGCTGGACCCCGTGGTGCTGGCGGCCGCGCACATAGCGGGGGTGGACCGGGTGTTCTCCGTCGGCGGGGCGCAGGCCGTGGCCGCGCTGGCCTTCGGGGCCGGTCCGGTCCCCGCCGTCGACAAGATCGTGGGGCCGGGAAACCGCTACGTGGCGGCCGCCAAACGCCTGGTATTCGGCGTCGTCGGCATAGACATGATCGCAGGCCCTTCCGAGGTGGTGATCGTCGCGGATGACAGCGCGGATCCGGACTGGATAGCCATGGACATGTTCGCACAGGCCGAGCACGACGAGGACGCCAGGGCCATACTGGTAACTGCCGACGCAAGCCTGCCTGCCGGGGTCGAGGCATCCGTCAACCGGCAGATCTCCCGGATGGAACGCGCCGGCATTATCCGCGCGGCGATGGAAAACAATGGCGCCATGATCCTGGTCGAAGACGCGCAGCAGGCTTGCGATATCGTCAACCGCCTGGCGCCGGAACACCTGGAACTCGCGGTGCAGGACCCGGACAACTATCTCGAAGGCATCAGGCACGCCGGCGCGATCTTCCTCGGGCATTTTGCCGCGGAAGCGCTGGGTGATTACTGCGCCGGTCCGAATCACGTCCTGCCAACCGCCAGGACCGCAAGGTTCTCATCCCCGCTGGGAGTTTACGATTTCCAGAAACGCACGTCCCTGGTCCAATGTACCCCGGAATCCGCCTCCCGCCTGGCGGAAACCGCCACAATCCTGGCCCGCGCGGAAGGACTGACGGCCCACGCCCGCGCCGCGGAACTGCGCATGAAATGAATTTAACATGGATGCACAGGATGAACAGGAAAGATTATTTCAGAAAGGGAGAAATTGAAGTAAATGAAAAATCCTGGCACGGTCCAGGAAGGCGCTACTGAACCATTCCAATATAATCCTGTATATCCTGTTCATCCATGTGGATAAAAATCACTGCATGGGGGCAGGACGTTCCGCGACTTGTATATTTACTGTCTGCGTTTCCCAGCCGCGCAGGATTTCCGCGTTAATCACGGTGCCCGGTTGAATCCGGGAGATCATATTGATCGTATGTTGCGGACTGTGCAGGGGCATGCCGTTGATGCCGGTCATAATATCGCCGGGCACGATTCCGGCCCGGTCGGCGGGGCTGCCCCTGAGAACGGCCACGATCAATATCCCGCCCCGCTCCAGGTCCAGCACGTCAATGATATCCTGCGGCATTATCTGCGCTTCGATACCGATCCAACCGCGGATCACATGGCCGTATTCGATGATCTGCTTCATGACGTCCAGGGCCAGGTCGACGGGTATGGCCAGGCCTATGCCCTGGGAACCACCGCTGCTGGAAATGATCGCGGTGTTTATCCCGATCAGGTTTCCCTGCGCCGAGACCAGCGCGCCGCCGGAATTGCCGGGATTGATATCGGCGTCGGTCTGGATAAAGTTTTCGAACGTTGTAATTCCTACCCGGTTTCGTCCCGTGGCGCTGACGATGCCCTGGGTAACCGTCTGCCCGAAATCATAGGGATTCCCTATGGCCAGGACGACATCACCTACTCTTACCCGGCCCGGATCGCCGTAGGGGGCAACATGGAGGTTCTCCAGGTCCGTCTTGAGGACCGCAAGATCGGTATCCGTATCCACGCCTACGACCCGCGCGAGTGACTGGCGGCCATCATACAGGGTAATGCGGATTTCATCGGCATTTTTGATGACGTGGGCATTGGTGAGCAGGTAGCCCCGGCCATCCATGATCACGCCGGACCCCAGGTTGCTGTTGCGCCGCTCGGCCGGAACGCGGGGACCGAAAAAACGGCGGAACAAGGGGTCGTGAAACAGGGGGTGAACGGCGCGGCGCTTGATGTGCGTGGCATAGACGTTGACCACCGCCGGCGCCACCCCGGCTACCGCCTCGCTGTAGGAGACGGTACCCTCCCGGCCGCGCCCGGCGGCGCTGTCGTCCCGGGCCGGATACAGGCCGGGGAACAGGTACAGCAGCACGAACGCGCCGGCCAGTCCGAGAATGACGTACTGGGCAATAAATTTAACATGTTTATCCACAGATGATATTTTAACCTGAAATGCAACAGGAAGAGTTTACCGTAATCGTGCCGGAACAACATGCCGGCAAACGGCTGGACCAGGTCCTGGCCCTGATGTGCCCGCGCCATTCCCGCTCCCGCCTGCAGGCATGGATCAGGAACGGTTTTGTCACCGTGGACGGCGCCGGATTGAAACAGAAGGATACCGTCCATGGCGGCCAATCCATCAGGGTAAACGCAACCCTGGATGACCATAACGAAAACTGGATCGAACAGGAAATCCCCATCGACGTCGTCTTCGAGGATGATGCCATCCTGGCAGTCAACAAGGCGCCGGGCATCGTCGTGCATCCCGGCGCCGGCAACCCCGACCGCACCCTGGTCAACGCCTTGCTGTACTACGCGCCGCAACTGGCGAAGGTCCCAAGGGCAGGCATAGTGCAACGGCTGGACAAGGACACCTCGGGCGTCATGGTAGTCGCGAAGACGCCGGAATCCCACACCCGGCTGGTCAGGGACCTGCAGGACAGGAACATCACCCGGGAATACCGCGCCATCGTCCGGGGCACACTGATCAGCGGGGGAACCGTAAGCGCACCGATAGGCAGGCACCCGACCCTGCGCACGCGCATGGCCGTGACCGAAAAAGGGAAACCCGCAACGACCCATTACCGGGTGCTACGGAAATATCCCGCCTGCACGGACACCCGGGTGCGGCTGGAGACGGGGCGCACCCACCAGATACGGGTCCATATGGCACACCTGGGCCATCCCGTCATCGGCGACCCGGTGTACGGGGGAAGAAAGCGCTATGCAAAAAACGTATCCGCCGCGCTAAGGGAAGCGCTGGCCGCGTTTCCCAGGCAGGCGCTGCACGCGTTCCGGCTCGAATTGCGGCACCCCGTGACCGGCGCATCCCTGGAACTGGAAGCGCCCCTTGCCGCGGACATGACAGAACTCCTGGACCGGCTATCCGATGACTGAAGCGGCTGTCCCATGACTGACTGG
>JAPPLI010000220.1 GCA_028819495.1 Gammaproteobacteria bacterium
ACTTTTCCGTTTCCGTCTCTGAAAATGCCACGGAGGGCATTTTTAGAGGTTCCTTCAAGTTAGATTGGTTTTGTCCGTGTTTGTTCCGGCCCCCACTTGGACAAGCCTCCCCGGTTTATTTGTTCGCCGCCGCCGCTTTCTCTGCAAAAAGTTCGAGGGCGCGTTGCCATACCCTGCCGTCAGGCAACTCCATCAGGGCGCCCAGCAATTGGGATGAAAAATCCTCGCTGCTTTCTTCCGGCAACATGGATGGTAAATGGTCTATGGCAATCAAGTCCAATACGGGTTCATCCATGAGACGCAGCGCCGGTCGGGAAAATGTCGTGCATTGATCATAGATCGGCAACGGGTTGTAATCAGCAAAAGGATCGCAACTGACATCGACAATGACGGAAAGCCGCCGCGATTCAGCCAGGACTTCCCGGGTCAGGAACGGAGGAGTCGCCGACCGGACGAATACGCAGTTCAGGAAGATATCGTGCTCCAGGATTTCCGGGAAAGGCCCGCCCTGCGCGGTTTCCTCGAGGTCCCACAATGTCGTCTCGATACCCAACTCCCGGCAGAGTTCCGCCGCGCCGCTGCCGCAGCGCCCTTTGGCCCCGATGATGATTATCCTGGGGCGCAGGCTTGAGCTTTCCAGCAAATCCGACAGTTGGGCCAGCAATTGGTCCTTATTGCCGTAACTGCCGGCGGGATCAAGCATGCCCGGCTGAGCCAGCCGGGCCATGACGCCCAGCGCCGCGCCGGCAAAGCCGGCCCAGTAACCGAATGCGGCGATGCGCCTGCCATTATCGTCCAGCAGGTATTCCAGGTCGAGCAAGCGGCCGCCATCCCCGGCAAACCTGCGCAACAGCGCCTTCCAGCCTTCCTGCTGCTTGTAGGCATGGGCGAAATAGATATGCCTGTGACGCAACGCCGGCAACGGTCCGGGCAGTTCCTTGAGGCCGAGCACATAACAGTCCGGCGGGGCATCCGGCCAGGAAGCGTACGGGACGATGCGGCAACCCGCCGCCCGGTATTGCCGGGTATCGAACACCCGGTTACCGCACTCTTCAACGGACACGCTAAAGCCTGCGGCAATCAGTTCCCTCGCCGCGGCAGGCGCCAGCGCAACCCTGCGTTCAGACGGTTTGGATTCGGCGCGCAGCCATAGATGGGGCATTGTGGAAATAACCGGCCTGATTAACCGAAACGATTACCTCGTCAGGGTCTGGTCTACCTTACCTTGAACATGTCCACGGGGAACTGACCACGAACAGTTGCTCTAAGCAGGCCAACTGAACGCCCTCATTGCGCCTTCGGAAACGTCGAGTTCGCACTTCACCATCTCGCCCTTGCGGATGATGACCGGCAAAGCTGCACCGTCCCGTTCCAGCAGTGAGATGTCTTCCAGGGGATTGCCGTCCACAACCAGCAGATCGGCGAACGCGCCTTCCCTGATACAACCCAGGCGGTCGGGTTCCATCAGTATCTCGGCGTTGACTGCCGTAGCCTGGTGAAGGATTTCAAATGGCGTCAAGACTTGTTTCCTGATAGCAAATTCCGTGCATTGCCGCACATGCTGTGCGCCCAGCAGGTCCGTGCCCAGACCCATTTTTACACCGGCAGCGCGCATGGTTTCCAGACCATCCATGGCCTGGGCGAAAACAAGATTGATTTTTTCCTGGCTGGCCGGCGGCAGACCATACTTGGCGCCCTCTTCGTAAAGTGCGTACAGTACTGCAAAAGTGGGAACAACGTAAGCGCTCTGCCCGGCCACATAGTCCGCGGTTTCCTTGTCAATCAGGGTTCCATGTTCAATACAGCGTACTCCGAACTCCACACAACGCCTGACCGCCTCGGTCGGGTGGCAATGAGCAGACACGTAGGTTTCCTGCCGTGCGCATTCATCCACCGCGGCGCGAATCTCCTCTTCGGTAAATTGCGTGTGGTGCAGGGGATCATTGGGACTGACTACGCCGCCCGAACCCATTATCTTTATACAATGAGACCCTTTTCTTAACTCATCCCGGACCGCTTTTCGCATTTCATAAGGATTATCGACTATACACGTCAGGTTTGTTGAATAAATTCCGCAGGTACAAAGCTGCTCGGAAGGGTCTACTTCCCAACCCGGGCGCATATCTCCATGCCCTCCGGTTTGAGACATTATTTTCCCGGCGTAATAAAAACGCGGGCCGCGCACCAGTCCATGGTCGATAGCTCGGGAGATGCCGACGTCGCCGCCGCCGATATCGCGTATCGTGGTAAAGCCCCGTTGCAGGGTCGCATTAAGAAACACATTGGCATACTGGGCGATATAGGTGTCCGGCATCCTGGAAAACGCCGTCGTATCCAGGGTGGGGATATATACATGGATGTGATTATCAATCAGACCGGGCATCACGGTGCGGCCCGCGGCATCGACCACGTGATCGCTCCCGCTACCGGTAGCGCCCGTGGAGATCTCCTTGATCTCGCCATCCGCCAGCAGGATGCTGGAACGGTCCGACAACTCCGGGCTATGTCCGTCGAATATATGCGCATTTTTTATAAGTATCGTTTCACTGGTCATCGCTGTCGTTCCCATATTACGGCCGGCGCTTCGATAAGCATACCGGGTTCCAGCAAAATTACGGTAAGGTGAGAACCTGTAACGGTACGCTATGCCGCCTGTTCGTCGCTGAACGAGTGGGGATAGTATTCCCGCGCATACGCCTCCGAAATATAACCGTCGGCGACATCTCCATACACGCGCTCCAATGCTCGTTCCGAAGGCGGTCCGTAACCACCGCCCCCTGCAATAGACAAGTCAACTACGGTTCCTTTGGGGAACTTCAGACCCGTTGCCTTGCCGATTTTTTCCGGCGATTCACCGGGCCGATATACCGTCATACTGTTCGCTCGCGCTTCCATGCCGCCTTGCAGGCCCCAGGGCGGCGTCTTTTGCCTTTCAATCGGAGCGGTACCGAAACATTCCTCGGTGACGTGGTAGCTGATATCTATGCCACAGGCGCCACGGTTTTTTCCTGCTCCGCAACTGTCCCGGGCCAGTTCAAACTTGTTATAGATCAAGGGAAACTTGGTTTCGGCCAGTTCCAGGGGAGAGATGCGTGACTGCGCCAGGGATACATGGTACATGGTTGTCCCGTCACCACGGACATGTGCGCCGCCACCGCAGGGCATGCCGCCGCCGTGGGCCCAGGGTTCACCGGTTTTTTCCCGGTAGCCCCACCAGTAAACATTCGGAATGTCACAACCTGAACATGCGGGTACGGCTTCCGGTTTCGCCTTGCCGATGGCGTTGTAAATCGCATCGATGGACTGTAATGCAGGCCAACCGTAGAGAAATGACGGCGATGGCGGTAACGGATGAAACAGCGTACCCGGCCTGGTTATCACTTCCAGGGGGCGGAAATGCCCTTCATTGGGCGCATATCCGCTGCCGGCAAGCATGGAGATGGCGACCCGGGCTACTGATATGGTGGAAGGGACCGGGCAATTGATGGGACCGCGGGTTGCCGGCGGCGCATGGGAATAATCCACCCGGACCGTATCGCCGTCTATTTCGACCATGACCTGGTAGGGTATCTTGTCATCACTGAGGCCGTCATCATCCACGCAACCCTCCCCCACGTAACGGCCGTCCGGCAGGTCCGCAAAATAACGCCGTACGAGTGCCTCTCCGTGATCGTAAATGCGTTGTGTCGAGGTCCTGAATGTCTCGTAACCGAAGCGATTCACCACGCGTTGCAGTTCACGGGCGCCGACGTTTACGGCAGTCGCCTGCGCCCGCATATCGCCAAAAATGATATTGGGCATACGCGTATTGGCCATCACCAGGTTGTATACATCCCGTACGACCTCGCCGCCATCGTACAACTTGATGCCGGGGAAGATTACACCTTCCTGGTAAACGTCAGTCGTATCGGTGCAATAGGGTTCCTTGGCCGCGATATCCAGCCAATGGGCCTTGACCGCTGTGTAGCCAATCAGTTTTTTTCCGAGAAATGCCGGCGCAACCAATACAACGTCCTGGGCGTGGGAACCGGTGCCGAAAGGCCAGTTGTATATGATCACGTCCCCTTCCCGCATGTTTTCCGGGCCGCCCACCGCATCTGAAGCCTCTTTCACGCAATAGGTAAGCGACCCCATGAACAGCGGCAACGACGGTGCCTGGACCAGCATGCAGAAGTCTTCATCGTAGATGGCCGCGGCAAAATCCAGCGTTTCGTATATCAATGGCGAAAATGCGATGCGGCACAAGGTGCTCTTCATCTGGTTGGCGGCAGAACAGAGCGAATTGCGTAATATCTCGGTCGTTACCGGGTCGGCATCGACTACGCCTTCGGAGCGACCGAAACCGGCTCTATGCACTACTGTTTCTACCGTGTTCATATCCATGTTATCGTTCCGTTGCCATGACGTCAGGATAGTGTTCCCGGGCAAATGTTTCAGTGATGTAACCTTCCTTCAGGTCAGCGATGACTTGCTCCGATGGCCGTTTGTCCGGCGGACCGTAACCACCTCCTCCGCCGGCATGGATTGTCAATACCGCCCCTTTCGGTACCGGCATGCCTGTCGCCTTGGTAAAAGCCTCTTCCCTGCCGTCGGGAAGGCGCAAGGTTCCGCTGTTGGCGCGCGCTTCGCCACCGCCGGCCAGCCCCCAGGGCCTGGTTCGGGTCCGTTCCAGGGTCGGTGTGCACCAGGCATCTTCCAGCAGTTCAAACCCCAGGTCATAGCCCATGCCACCGCGATATCGGCCGGCGCCGCAACTGTCAGGCACGAACTGGCACTGTTCAACCACCCAGGGAAACTTGGATTCCATCACCTCCATCGAGGCGAACCGGGTTGCAGCCTCGGCCGCATGCATCATGGTGCTGCCGTCTCCCCTGGTGCTGCCGCCGTGGCCGACGGGGAACGGGGAGCCGTCACCCCACATTTCTCCCGTATCCTGCCTGGTGCCCCACCACACCAGGGCGCACAGGTCGCCGCCTGAGCAGGCAGGCACGGTTTCCGGGTTGACCTTGGACATGGCATGGTAGATGACCTCCATGGACTGCATGGCCGGCCAGCCATACAGGAAACAAGGGGCCGGCGGGTTGGGGTCGAACATGGAATTCCGCCTGGTAACGATTTCCAGGGGCCGGAAATGACCGTCACAGGGCGCCTGGTTGCCTCCCGCCAGCATGGTGATTGCAACGCGGCTGGCTGAAACGGTTGACGCAACCGGGCAGTTTACCGGACCGGGCTGCACCTCCGGCGAATTGGTGAAGTCCACCCGGACCGATGACCCTTTCACTTCGATAATGACATTGAAAGGTATCGGCTTGTCGTCAACGCCGTTGTTGTCCATCATGCCGTGTCCCACGTAGCGTCCGTCAGGGATCTTTTCGAAATAACTGCGAACCGTCGCCTCTCCATGGTCGAATATGCGTTCGACTGTGTTTCGGAACACCTCGAGGCCGTAACGGTCAACGATACGAACCAGGTTGCGCGCCCCAATACCCACGGCGGTCGCCTGCGCAAGAATATCTCCCGCAACGAATGCAGGCATACGTGAATTGGCAACCACAAAACGGTGAATATCATCAACCAGTTTTCCGCCCTTGTAGAGTTTCACGCCCGGGAAAAACGTTCCTTCCTGGAAAACATCCTTGGTGTCGGTGCAATAAGGCGCAATAGCGCCTATATCCAGCCAGTGGGCCTTGATAGCCGAATATCCGACCAGCGTACCGTCATCGGTAAATACCGGCTGGATCATGGCCGTGTCCTGGGCATGGGATCCGGTGCCGAACGGCCAGTTGTAGAGGATGACGTCACCGGGTTCAAGGTTTTCCACGCCGCCGGCTCCTTCAACCGCCGCTTCAACGCAAAAATTCAGGGTGCCCATGAACAGCGGGATAGATGGCGCCTGGGCGAGCAACCGTACCTGTGAATCATACAGGGCCGCGGCGAAATCCAGCACCTCGTAGATGACCGGCGAGAACGAGGTGCGGATCAGGGTCCGTTTCATCTGGTTTGCGGCTGAATTGAGTGAATGCCGAACGATTTCGGTCTGTACCGGATCGGCATCGATACCGGTATCCTTACCGGGCAAGGCTCGATAAATCCTGATTTCGCTGTCAGCTAGTGTATCCATAACTGTCTCCCGTTGCGCGAACTAACGGCGCGAGATGAACAGGCACCCCGAACCATGGACCTCGCAGTCCCAGTTCGCATCGAGGTATGTCGTCGCAGTCGGTTCATTAATAATAGCAGGTCCTGCCAGGGTATCGCCGACCTGCATAGATGAGCGGTCAAGAATCCGGAAGTTCATTCGTTTCTTTTCGGTAAAGGAGTATGCTTCCCGGTCCTGGTAAATTCCGCCCGAACCGTTCAACGCTGAAGGTCCCTCCGTCCTTCTTGGCAGGGCATGTCTCACCGTGGCGCGGATCGATACTATCTCCACCGGCTCATCCATGGTATTGCCGAAGGTCCGATCGTAATCGCGGGTGAAGATTTCGCGTACCTGGTCGGTCGAGATCGTCACCCGGCCGTTTTCGCCGGGTACATTGATACTCAGTGTATGTTCCTGTCCCTTGTAACGCATGTCCAGGCCAACCTCCCGCGCCCACTCATCCCCACCGCCTGAGCTGCCTGCGCGGGCAGCCAGGTCCGAATACATCTCTTCCAGGATGTCATTGGCAGTTGCCAGGCTGGCCTCATCAAGCCGCATGATGCGCGTGCGCGCAGTAGCCCGTGTCAGGTCGGCCCCCAACAGTCCCCAGGCCGAGAAATTGCCGGCGTGGAGGGGGATAACGATCTCCGTGATATCCAGGTCGCGTGCCAGGAGGGTACTCATCAGGGGACCGGCGCCGCCGAACGCCAGCAGTTTCAGCTTTCTCGGGTCAATACCCTGCTCCACGGTGATTTCGCGGATCGCATCGGCCATGGATGCGGATGCTATATCCATGATGCCGATAGCAGTATCGTCCAGGCCGTAACCCAGTTTACCCGCCAACGGTTGCAAGGCCTTTTCCGCAAGTGACAGGTCAAGTTGCAGCCCCGATGCCAGTTTCCCTTCCCCCAGCATGCCGAGGTAATAGGCCGCATCGGTCATACAGGCATTATCACCCCCTTTGCCATAGCAGGCGGGACCCGGATCGGCGCCACCGCTCTCGGGGCCGACCCGGAGCAAGCCACCTACGTCAACCTGGGCGATAGACCCTCCTCCCGCCCCGATGGAACGCACGTCCACCCAGGGAGTCTGCAACGGCATGCCGACTATCTTCCCCTCGAACAACAAGGTTGGCCGGCCTCGGGTGATCACGCAGGTATCAAAACTGGTGCCGCCGACGTCTGCCGTTATCAGGTCTCCCAGGTCCAGTTGCCTGGACAGTTCGCCTCCGCCTTCAGCACCTGCCACCGGCCCCGACATGATCGTCTCGAACGGCCGGTCTTCGGCTTCGGAGAACGTCATGGAACCGCTGCCGGAACGGGTGATGAGGCAGGCGCCGTTGAACCCGGCGCTGCGCAGGTCGGCTTCCAGCCGCCGGAGATAATTTGACATGCGTCCGCGCACGAAGGCATCAATCACGGTGGTGGAAGTGCGTTCATACTCGCGGTATTCCCGTGATATCCGGTGGGACAGGGAGATCTCGCCGTCGAATCCGGCCTCCCTCAGGGCGGTTTCCGCGGCCAGTTCATGGTCCGGGTTGGCGTAGGCATTCATGAACGCCACCGCGATACTGTTCACCCCTTCACCGGTGAATATCTCGAGCACGTCCAGGACGTCCTGCTTTTCAAAAGCGATGTGAACCGTGCCGTCGGACCGCACCCGGCCCGTCACAGGCAGGCGCAACCGCCTGGGAACCAGGGGTTCCGGCAACTGCCAGAACAGGTTATACATCTCATCACGGTCACCGCGGCGGATTTCCAGGATATCGCGAAACCCCCGGGTAGCCAGCAGGCCGACCCTGGCGCCCTTGCGTTCCAGTAAAGAGTTAAGCCCGACAGTGGTCCCGTGCAAAAAATACTGCGTCGCCTGCAACTGGTCTCCATCAACGGAGTCCGTTACTGCCTGGACACAACCCTGCTCGGGAGACGCGGGAGTGGTAGGCACCTTGGCCACCAACATATCCGAAGTCTCATCGTTATAGAACAGCAGATCGGTAAACGTGCCGCCGATGTCAACGCCGATCCTGGTAGCCATCAGTCGGTATCCGGAACCGCAGGGGGCGGAATTAATTCCGTCCCCTGCATTTCAAGGTAATCCATTGGTTGGCAGCACCAACTAAAAATTGAAAAACACCTTGCCGCCGAATATGCGCGGGTCGCTGTACTGGCTGGGCAGAATGTTGGGGAGGATTCCCTGGAACGAATGCGCTCGGTACTGGGTATTGTCCGCATTCCTGGCGTACAGTTCCGCTCCCCAGCGGGAATCATTGGATTCAAAGCGCAGCTTTACGTTAACGATGTCGAAACTCTCCGACCCCTGGGGCTGGGTGTTGTTCTCGTCATGGAACATTTCATCGACGTATTGCCATTCGATACGGGGGGTCAGTGTGCCGAAGTCAGCAATGGGAAACGTATATTGCGCCATCAGTGAAAGCTGCCACTCCGGCGATCGGTTCAACCTGTTGCCCGACAGGTCATTGCCCCCGGCGCCGATAAACTCAACATATGTTGCATCCAGCCAGGCCGCGGTCCCGGCAATATTGAAATTGTCGACAGGGGTTGCGCTCAACTCCATTTCCACACCGTAGATATCCGCGGTAGCCGCATTCACGATGGTGATGAGGCCGTTGGGATCCGTGGTGCGCACCTGTACATCGGTGTAATCGGAATAAAAACCCGATACGTTGAAACGCGCCCGACGATCCAGTAAATCCGCCTTCATGCCGCCCTCGTAGGTCCACACGAATTCCGGGTCAAAGCCATTATCCGTATTGGGAAATGTGGGGGCGGTCCAGTTCCAGCCGCCGCTGCGGAATCCCCGGGTGGCGCTGGCGTAAAACAGCATATCGTCGGTCAACTGGAAATCGATAACGAAATGCGGCGTCCAGGCATCCCAGGAATCGTCATCCGGCACGAAGCTGCCATCGCAAAGATCGGGTCTGTAATCAATCTCGTATACGGCAAACCCCCCGATACAACCCAGCCAGTCCTTGGACTCGGTGCTGTAACGCACGCCGGCGGTGAGCGTAATCCTGTCCACCGGCTGGAATGTCACTTCACCGAACCCGGCCCAGGCCTCCGTATCCACTTCCGCCGCGAACAGCAAACCAAGCGGTCCCAGTCCTATACCCGGCGGCACGCCGAATATGGCCATGGGATCGCGGAAGAAGTTAAACGGCGTGTCATCCTCTGCGCTTTCGTCGAAATAAAACGCGCCGATCAGCCAGGTAAACGGGCCGGACCCCGTTGAAGCAAACTGTAATTCCATGCTGAACTGCTCAGATTCATTGAACCCGCGATATTGCACGTTATTGATTGCCTGTCCGTCGGAATCGACCAGGTCCGCCACTTCGGTTTCGAGATAACCGATAATCGCCTTTGCCGTAAACCAGTCAAAATCATGGGTGACAGTGCCGTTGATAGAAGAAAACTCGCGCCTGGAAGCATTGGTATGATCAGCAGTATAAACACTCAGGGTATCTATGCCGTCGTTCAGGTCCTTATACGCGGTGGGAAGTTTTGACGTCCCCGTATAGCCGCGCAGGTCCACCGTGGTTCTGTCCGATGGGGTCCAGTGCAGGCCTGCTGAAAAATACTCCTTGTCCACGGAACTGCCGTCAATGCCGGTTGTCGGGTTATGTATCCAGCCGTCACGGTCATGCTTGCCGCCGGCCAGTTTTATCCCGAGGTTATCGGAGACGGGCACCAGGAAATAGCCGCGCGCGCCCCAGCCGTCGAAGGACATGACCTCCCCTTCCACGCGGCCTTCAAATTCATCGCCGGGTGTCTTGGTGATCACGTTTATGGCGCCGCCGGTGGCGTTACGGCCGTACAATGTCCCCTGGGGGCCGCGCAGGACTTCCACCCGGTCAATATCGACAAACTCGAATATGTTGCCGGCAGTGCGCCCCTGGAATATCCCGTCCACGTAAACACCCACCGCCTCATCCGCGCCGATACCGGTAATCAGCGAACCAATGCCGCGAATAACGATGGGATTGGTGCCGAAACCGGCATTGCCTCCCACCCAGAGGCCCGGCGTGAACAACTGCATTTCCCTGAGGTCCGTTGCGCCGGCCTGCTCCAGTTGATCCCCGGTGAACGCCGATACCGACATGGCGGTGTCCTGCAGGTTGGTTTCCCGCTTGGTGGCGGTTACCACGATTTCTTCCAGTAAACCGGTGCCCTGTGCAAACACGGGCAGGTTGATAATGAATCCGATAAACAGGGCCGTCAGGCAGGTATTGTGGAACTTCATGCTCTCCCCCTTTACTTTATTATGTGATTTTGTATAAGTATTAGATAATTTTAACAATTTTCAACTTGTCAGGCAAACGCATGAGGATAATATTGCCGTGCATGCCGTTCGCTGATATAGCCTTCCTCCAGGTCGCGCCGCACTGCCTCCGGGTCCCGCTCCAACGGCGGTCCATAACCGCCGCCCCCGCCGCAGTGGATTTTTACCAC
Source organism: Gammaproteobacteria bacterium (assembly GCA_028819495.1). Taxonomy (GTDB): domain Bacteria; phylum Pseudomonadota; class Gammaproteobacteria; order Eutrophobiales; family Eutrophobiaceae; genus JAAXHV01. The sequence goes on from JAPPLI010000220.1 coordinate 10,606, forward strand.
CGTTCCATTCGGCACGGGCAATCCCGTAACCTTGTTGCGTTTTTCGACGCGCCCGTCCGGGTATTCTATGGTGAAGCCGTTACAGGTCCCGGACAGTCCGCCCTGCTGCGCCCATGCCGGCGTCTTGGTGTTTTCGACCGTGGAGATCAGGCGCGCATCGTGCATCACCTGCCACTCGTAATCAACACCCAGACCGCCCCGGTGCTTGCCGGGGCCGCACGAATCGGGCGCCAGGTTCCATTTCCTGAACACGAACGGAAACTTGGCTTCCTGTATCTCCGCCGACGGCAGGGTGGATTTCGCCAGCGCCGGGACATACAGGGTCGCACCGTCCGCGTCGGCGGAAGCGCCGTGCCCTACGGGCAGGGCATATCCGTTAAAGAAGAACTCACCGGTCTCGGAATGGTAGCCGTAGGCCTGCACGGCACAGATGTCGCCGGCGCTGCCGGAAGGCACCAGGTTTGCCGCAGCTTTCGAAAAGGCTTCGTAGATCGCTTCCATGGCATGCATCAGCGGCCAGCCGTACAGGTAACAGGGCTGCGGCGCAACCGGGTGGAACATGGAGCCGGTCCGGGTAACCACTTCAAGCGGGCGAAAGTGCCCTTCCGCGGGCGATCCTCCCTCGCCCAGCATCATGCCGATGGCCACGCGGCTGCCGGAGACCGTTGACGGGAACGGGCAGTTCATGGGCCCGGCGACCGCGTCAGGTACCCTGGAATAATCGATACGGATAGTGCTGCCCTCGATTTCCACCGTGATTTCAAAGTCGATGGTCTCGTCGGTAAGACCGTCATTATCCATGGTGCTGGTGGCGGTATAGATGCCGTCGGGTAATTTGGCGAAAAAATCCCGCACCATGGCTTCACCATGGTCGAACATACGCTGCACGCACAGGCGGAACGTATCCCGCCCGAAGCGGTGTATCAGCTTGACCAGCGCATCAGCCCCGGCGCGGGCGGCCGCGCTCTGTGCATGAATATCACCCATAACATATTCCGGGGTACGCGTATTGGCCTCCACCATGCGGAAAATATCGTCATTTTTCTCACCCCGTTTGTATATTTTTACGCCGGGGAAGATCACGCCTTCCTGGAACAGGTCCTCGGTATCGGTGCAATACGGGTTCTTGGCGCCGATGTCATACCAGTGCGCCTTGTTACAAGCGTAACCCGCCAGTTCTCCGTCCTCCATGAACACCGGCATCACCACCGCGGCATCCTGGGCATGGGAACCGGTGCCGTACGGCATGTTGTAGAGCAGGATATCGCCGGGTTCCAGCGCTTCGATGCCGCCCACACTTTCAACTGCGGCTTCGATACAGAAATTCATGGTGCCCAGGAATACCGGCAACGTCGGCGCCTGGGACAACAGGCAGATATTGTGATCATATAGCGCTACGCAGAAGTCATTTGCCTCGTACACGATAGGTGAAAACGAGGCCCGCGTCAGTGTGTTGCGCATCTGGTTGGCAATGGAGTTGAGTGAGTTGCACACCAGTTGCGTGGTTACCGGGTCCGCGGCAGAACTGTCCACGTCGAGTTTCTTGCCTGCGACATAGGTATAGGTTTTGGTTTCCATATCCATGATCAGGTTTCCTCCATATTAATTCGTAAACAACCACCGGCATCAACAGTATACCGGCAATCCGCATCAACATAGGTGGTAGTGGTGGGTTCGATGATAATGGCGGGACCCTCGTACTGTTCACCGTCAGACAGTTGACTCCTCTCCATGACGGTAAACTCCGAGTATTCCCCGCGGATGAAGCTGTAAGCCCGGACAGAATCGGCGCAAGCGCCGCCCCCGCTGCTTTCGGTCCCGGTGAAGTCCATCGAGCCGGATAAAGGCCGGCGCACCGAGGCCCGGATGGAAACAATTTCAACAAGCGTATCGAGTATGCCGCCATAGGCTTCCTGGTATGCGGCCTCAAACCGGTTCTGCACGTCGTCCGCCGCAGCCGTGATCATGCCGTCATCGGTGTCAGGCTGAACGTTGATGGTATGCTCCTGCCCGGTATAACGCAGGTCCAGGGCAACCTCCAGTTGCGTCTCGGTTCCGTTTGCCCCTGCCGGACCCCTGGATTTCAAATCCTTGAACAGGCCCGCGAGTATGTCGTTTGCCTGGCTCAGCGACTCGTCATTGAGCGGCATGGGCCGGGTCAGGGCCGCGCTTTGCAACAGGTCGGACGTCAGCAGTCCCAGTGCGGAAAAGTTCCCGGCACAGGGCGGAATGATGAGCTCGCGCATATCCAGTTCCCGCGCTAACTCGGTCGCAAGCATCGGGCCCGCACCGCCAAACGGCAGTAACTTCATCTCCCTGGGGTCGAAACCCTGCTCCACGGTAATCTCGCGGATGGCATTGGCCATGGCGGCCACTGCGATGGTTATAATTCCTTCCGCCGTCTGCGTCAGGTCGTAGCCGAGCCTGTCGGCCAGGGGCTTCAGCGCCGCTTCCGACTTGCCGCGATCCAGCCTGATGCCGGAAGCAAGGACCCCCGACGCCAGCATGCCCAGGTAAAATGCGGCATCCGTCACGGTGGCATGCGTGCCGCCGCGGCCATAACAGGCGGGACCGGGTTCCGCACCGGCGCTTTGCGGACCGACCTGAAGCAGTCCTCCCACGTCAACGTAGGCGATGGAACCACCGCCGGCGCCGATAGAGCGCACATCCACCCACGGTGTCTGTAACGGCATGCCCAGCACCGAACCTTCGTAAAGCAACTGCGGACGCCCATCCCGGATCAATGCCGTATCAAAACTGGTGCCGCCCACGTCGGCAGAGATGATGTCGCCCAGTCCCAGGGTACGCGCCAGTTCCGCCGCGCCTTCAACCCCGGCAACGGGACCTGACATGATGGTCTCAAAGGGGCGCTCCGCCGCCTCGGTGAAGGTCATGGAACCGCTGCCGGAACGGGTAATCAGGCAGGTGCCGTCAAACCCGCCCGCGCGCAAACGGGATTCGATATGCTCCATGTAGTTTGACAAGCGCCCGCGCACGTAAGCGTCTATCACGGTAGTGGAAGAGCGTTCATAGTCGCGGTATTCACCGGATACGCGGTGCGAGAGGGAAACGGCGCCGTCGAACCCGGCCGCGCGGATGAGCTTTTCGGCTTCGATTTCATGGGCGGGGTTCATGTAGGAATTCAGGAAGGATACGGCTATGGCGGTCACCCCCTGTTCCCGGAGCGCCTTCACGGCATCGATGACATCTTCCGCAATCAACGGTTCCAGCACCTCGCCGTTGGACAGCATCCGTTCCCGGACTTCAAGCCGGCGCCGGCGCGGCACAAGAGGCGCATCGGGGATCCAGAACACGTTATACCACTCTTCCCTCGAACCCTTGCGGATCTCCAGGACATCGCGGAAACCGCTGGTGGTCAATAATCCCACGACGGAACCCTTGCGTTCGAGCAAGGCATTCAGTCCCACTGTCGTGCCATGGAGAAAGTAGGAGGATGACCGGAGCAAATCGGGCGCAACCGCCGAATGTATCGCATCGACACAACCGATTTCAGGCGCTGCCGGGGTGGTGGGCACCTTGTCCACCAGCACGGACCCGTCATCCTCATTGAAGAAAATGAGGTCGGTAAACGTGCCGCCTATATCAACGCCGATGCGGCTGATCAATACACTTCTCCCCTTGTCTTTTATACGCTAATTCGGCGCTGACGACATGGAGGTACGCAACTCATCAGTCGCCATGTTGTCAACCGTCATGCTATCAGGGTCGATGATTACGCCATACTTCTCCCGGGCGGCAACAACCGATACAAATTCGTTCCTGACATCGTCAAGCACCAGGGCGGGGTCGCGATCCAGGGGATTGCCCCAACCGCCGCCGCCGCCGGACTGATTGATGATCACGTCACCCGCCGCCACCTCCTCATAAATGGCGCCGGTTACCTGTTCCCGTTCGGTGCCGGGCCGCACGATAACCGCCCCGGCCTGCCCGTCCTCCCCGTCAGCCATGCCCCACGGCGAGGTCTTGGTTTTCTTTACCAGGGTCAATGCGGAGGCATCCGAGAGAAAACGATAGGTGCGGGTAATTCCCAGCCCCCCTCGATGTTTTCCGGCTCCCCCCGAATCAGCCCGCAAGCCGTAGTTTTCAATAAGCCATGGCGCCTTGGTTTCCAGCACCTCAACCGGGTTGTTACGGCAGCCGGGTTCGGTCATGTGCATAATGCCGCTCTCACCGTCATCGGCGGAATGCCCGCCAAAACCGATGCCTTCGTTGGTGCTTTCAATCCAGAGCTTGCCGGTCTCGGGATGGGTGCCGACTCCCATCAGGGAAAAGATATCCCCGCCGCTGCATGCCGGGATGCTGTCGGGCATCCCCTTGGCCAGGGCCTTGGTCACCACCTCGGGCGCAATCAGGGCCGTCCACAGGGTAAAGGTGGGTGACGGCGGTTGTGCGTTCATGATGCAGCCTTCCGGGGCGATCACTTTCAACGGTCGAAAGTTACCTTCATTCGCGGGGGTGTCCGGGGTGGTAATCGACTTGAAGACCAGGGCGCATACTCCTTCGGTGGTGCCTATCGGCACGTTCATGGGACCTTTACATTTATCATCCGAGCCGGTCCAGTCTATGGTCATTTCATCACCGGCAATGGTTACCGTGGCCTGCAGGCGCATTTTTTGGTCGCGCACAACACCGTCATCATCGACATAGTCTTCCGCGCTCCAGGTGCCGTCCGGCAACTCCGCCAGGCGCTTGCGCGCCAAGCGTTCGCCGTGGTCCAGCATCTTTTTCACTGCTTCCGCGTAGGTTTCAACGCCAAACTTTTCCACCAGTTCCTGTACGCGCCGCTCCCCGGTCCGGCACGCGGAAATCTGTGCATTCATGTCGCCGATCACCCGGTCCGGCATACGGCTGTTGAAGCGAATCAGTTGTTCCAGTTCCTTGTTCAATACCCCCTTCGAATAGATCTTGGAACAGGGAAAGACCAGCCCTTCCTGGGCAAGATCAATGGTGTCCAGGCAATAACCGGGATCTTTCTGTCCCAGGTCAAGCCAGTGTTCCTTCACCGCGGTAAAACCCACCAGTTCATCCTTATGATAAATGGGCGACGCCGCCATCACATCCAGGGTATGGGTTGAACTCCAGTACGGGTAATTGAGCAGGATTACGTCACCGGGGTGAATATTGTCATAGCCGAGAAATTCGACCATTTTGTTCAGCCCGTAATCATTGCTGCGGGTAAACACGGCCAGTCCCGGTGCTTCGGCAAGCAGCCGGCACTCCCTGTCATAAATACCGAGACCGAAATCATGAACTTCGTATATCAGGGTACTGTAGGCGGTACGCATGAGATTCCGGTTCATCTCCCGCGCCGCCGATAACAAGTAATTATGTATGACCTCTACCGTAATTGAGTCGACATCAGCCATGTTTTTGATCCCGTTCTTCTGTTATGTACCTGTTTGCCATAGTCTAGCTGATACTGACCAGGAGTTCACCATAGCGGCCTGCGATCAGGTTATCATTCCTGTGTATTACGGTAGTTGAAGTCGGTTCTTCTATGATTGCAGGTCCCCGGATTTGCATCCCTGCCCTGAGAACTTCCCTGTCATATATGAAGTAAGGTTCCCTGCCGCCGGTCCCGGAACGGTATATCTGTCTGCTGCCGTTATTTGCCGGAGCCGCCGTATCCGCATCCAGGTTCGGCAGGTCCGGACGTCCCAGCAGTCCCACTGCGCGCAAGCGTAAAGTCACAATCTGGATAGGGTCCTGCATGGCGTGGCCGTACTGTTTTTCATGTGCGGCGTTGAATAATGCTTCAATCTTTTCCTGGTCTCCCGGCCCGAGTTCCGTTGCGGGAAGTACCAGGTTGACCGTGTGTTCCTGTCCCTGGTAGCGCAATTCGGCCATGGGAATGAGGCGCCTGCGCGCCGGGTCAACCTGATCTTTTCCCAGGGCCGCATGCCCTCTTCCGCCCAACTCGGCGAAAATGGCATTGATTGACTCCACCTCGAATTGATCCAGGTCCATGACACAGGTCTGGGACAGGTCATGGGTAACATCCACCATCATCATGCCCAGGGCCGAGAACGTGGCGGGCGCGGGCGGAATTACCACCCTGGGAATGCCCAGTTCACGGGCGACACTGGTTGCAACAAACGCGCCGCCGCCGCCAAAAGCAAGCAGGGCAAAATCTTTTGGATGATGTCCCCGTTCGATTGAAATAACCCTGACCGCTCCGGCGATCTTGGCTTCGCTGATGCGCATTATCCCCGCCGCCGTCTCTTCCACGGAAAGCTTCACCGCGCCGGCCGTATCCGAAACGGCCTGGTGGGCGAGGTCCCTGTTCAGCGCCACCTCGCCTCCGAGAAAATTGTCAGGGTCCAGGTAGCCCATCACCAGCGCGGCATCGGTAAATGTCGCATCCTTCCCTCCCTTTGCATAACAGGCAGGACCCGGCACCGCGCCTGCGCTCTGCGGCCCCACCTGCAGGTGCCCGCCATCGTCAACCCAGGCTATGCTGCCTCCACCCGCGCCGATGGTATGTATATCCAGTGTGGGGATCGCAATAGGCAGGCCCTCAAAACGTTGCTGTGTCTCCACCTTTGGTTCGCCTGCAACGATCAAAGAGGCATCGAGGCTGGTCCCGCCCATGTCGATGGTCACCAGGTTCGGTTCGTCGATCAGCGCGCCGAAAGCTGTCGCCCCGATGACGCCGCCTGCCGGACCGGACAGGATCAGGTGGGCGGGTTCATCCTTGGCTGCATTAACGGTGATTGCGCCACCGCCGGACCGGGTAAGCAGGAACGAGCCTGCAAATCCCCGGTTGTCGAGTTCACTGTCCAGTTTTTCCAGGTACGTCCGCGTCAATGGCTTGATGTAGGCATCTATGACTGCCGTACTGGTACGTTCGTACTCACGGTACTCCCGGGTCAACCGGTGCGACAAGGTGATGGAGAGGCCGGGGTATACATCGGCCAGCGTCTCGGCCAGGGCCAGTTCATGGGCAGGATTGATATAGGAATGCAACAGGCATACCGCCACGGAGCGGACCCCCTGTTGCCTCAATTTTTCTCCCAGCGAAGCCGCTTCTTCCCGGTCAAATTCTACCAGCGCTTCCCCCTTGTAATTCATTCGTTCCGTGACTTCAAAGATACGGTAGCGCGGCACCAGCGACTCGGGTTTCCGGTATTTCAGGTTGTACAACGGGTCACGGTCGGTGCGTCCCAGCAGATAAACGTCGCGGAATCCCTTTGTCGTGATAATGGCAAGTTCGGCGCCGCTACGGGTAAGTAATGCATTGAGCCCCAGGGTCGTGCCGTGCACGAAAATTTCCACCCCGGAGAGGTCGGAGCCGGTCTTCTCGATGCCGTTAATTACGCCGGCGCAAGGGTCACTGGGGATTGTCTCCACCTTGTCGAAATGCAGGGCGCCGGTTTGTTCGTCCAGCACGACTACATCGGTAAAGGTCCCGCCCACATCAACTGCAATTCGCATTTCTCGGGGTCATTCCTGTGTCGATATTTGTTTTTCGGAGTTTTATACTATCAGCGGAAAAAAGAAACCGGGAAAAGTCTAACATAATCTCCATACACATCGAGCACAAACACCATGGCTACTGCAAACACCGCAAGCAACGAAGCACAACACATTCTTGCCGCCAACCTGGCATGGGACAACCACGGTTGCATGCCGCTGCGCGGCAACGATACCGAATTCCTTCCGCAACTGGCGCGCTACCGGGATTCCGGTTTTAACGTCGTCTCATTAAATGTGGGTTTCGATGCAGTCCCATGGGAAAATACCCTGTTGGTGATGGCTGCATTCCGGGGCTGGATCAAACAGCACCCCGATGATTACCTGTTGATCGAAACCACCGGTGACATAGAACGGGCCGTCACCGAAGGCAAACTCGGTGTCTTCTTCGACCTGGAAGGCGGCAGCGTCCTGGCCGATCAACTCAGCATGGTGCAAATGTATTACGACCTCGGCGCCCGCTGGATGCTGATCGCCTATAACCAGAATAATTCCCTGGGCGGCGGCTGCCAGGATAACGACCAAGGGTTGACCGCATTCGGCCGCGAGGTGCTCGATGAAATGGCCAGGGTCGGCATGGTGGCCTGTTGCAGCCATACCGGCTACCGGACTACCATGGACGTCATGGAGTATTCTTCGAACCCTGTCATTTTTTCACACTCGAACCCCCTTGCCTTGCGGGATCACAAACGCAATATTACCGACGACGCCATCCGCGCCTGCGCCGCTACCGGCGGGGTGGTCTGCCTCAACGGCGTCGGCATTTTCCTGGGAGAGAACGATTCCCGCTCGGAGACCATTGCCAGGCATATCGATTACGTAGTGGAACAAGCCGGCATCGACCACGTCGGCATCGGCCTGGATTACGTTTTCGACATGGAAGAGTTGATCGAATACGTCAGGCAGAACCCGGACACCTTTCCACCGGAAGGAGGCTACGCCGAGGGCGTAAAATTCGTGGAACCAGAACAGGCGCCGGAGATTGTGGACGCCCTGCTCGGCCTGGGCTACCGGGGCGAGGATATCGCCAAGATACTGGGCGGGAACCTGTTACGGGTAGCTCGCGCGGTTTGGAAATAACCGGACTGCTTGACAAATTCGTTCAGGTTGAGATTGTTTCCTCTCGCGGTAATTTAACCACCGGCTTACCGATTTTCGCTTGTTCCTCCTTCCATTCCAGGGCCGCATCGTAGGTGGTGCGCCATCCCACTTGTTTTATATGCCCTTTTTTCCAGCCGGGTTCCCGTTGATGAGCTATCTCCTGGAGATCTATATCCTTGGTAATCCCGGTAAGGACAATTTTATTGCCGAGTTTGAAGTGGTATTTGTAGGTATCTCTATCTGTCGGCACGGTCGTCCTCCTCAAACAGTACCATCAAAGTATCCGCTATTTGTACAAATTCGATTATATCAAGCTCAAAGCTGGAATACTCAATCCTTATTGATTATTATCTGCAATGATGAGTTCAATCTTCAGACAAGCGAGGCAGTAAAAAATGGCAGTCATATCCATGTTTTACGGAATCATTGTGTCAATGTATTATTTTGATAACCGTCAACATAAACTGCCGCATATTCATGTCAAATACCAGGAACATAATGTCGTATTTTCCATACCGGAAGGCGAGATACTTGAAGGCAATATGCCCGCCAAGAAAATTCGGCTTGTTCAAGCATGGATTCACATACACCAGGATGAATTAATGGCAGATTGGGAATTAGCGTCAACAGGACAGGAAATATTCAAAATTGAACCGCTTCGGTGAGATATTTTTATGAACCCCAGGGTTAAAGAAGTTCGTGCGCACAAAGACTACACGCTGTCATTGATTTTTGATAATGGAGAAGAAGGGGTATTTGACGTGTCTCCCTACCTGGAGAAAGGGCTGTTTTCCCAACTGAAGGACCGGAGAGTATTCAATTCCGTCAGGCCATTCCTGGGCAGTGTGCAATGGGAGAACGGATTGGATTTATGCCCGGATACTCTTTACCTGGACAGTCATCGAAGAGGATAGCGGATAAGGTCGGGCCTATCTAACTATCTGTTCCGGTTCAGTTTATGGCCCGTACAAACTTGTTTAATCCCTTTAGTTCGCCTGAATACGAAAACCGCCTGACGTGGGCGGTTCAGTACGGATTGGAAGAACCTTAATGTCATCCCCGGGTTTACGGTCTCTCAGACTTGGAATCTCGATGATAACATCACCAATTATGTTAGCACGGGTCTGACCCCACTTTTTGCAGAACTGAATGGAAACAGATAGTTAGGGTGGTCCCGACCCCATTTGCCCTTTTGCGCGATTTCACGGTACCCAAGCTTGGTTGTTAGAAATCAATGAAAACCATAGTGCAAAGAGTCTGCTGGAATACCCGGGGGTGGCAATAATTGGTCGCAAAAACCTATCGCACAGATTCGGGATTTTTACCTACATTAATGAATCCGAATTGTTGAAGGAAATAGAAGCATCTTCACATCAAAGAGATATTTTATCTGAGGATGCATATATGAGGGAGAGTAGACAGAACCTTTCAGAAATTATCCCGCGCCATAATGCTCTATCAAACGAGTTCTGCGAGTGGCTGGAATCAAAAGGAATCATGCCGTCTCAAGAACAGCGGCAAGTAGACGTACAGTTCGAATATCAGAATGAGTCTTACTTAATTGAGATCAAGATAACTTATGGTTTAAGCACTCGGCAGGCAATTAGGGAGGCAATAGGCCAACTATTTGAATACAATTTCTATCCAGGACGCCATCCGTCTAATCGGTGGGGAATTCTTCTAGATACGGAGCCATCAGAAAAAGATATTGAATACATACGGCGCATTCGTGAGCGGTTTGATTTGACACTATTTCTTTGTTGGAAATCAGAAACAGAATTTAGTTTTGATTATGCTTCCCAGATGGGCTTTAACGGCATATGAACTAAATGGAAATAGATAGTTAGGGTGGTCCGACCCCATTTGGCCCGCTTCAGAAATGACAGCACTTCCATAATACAACTCAAACAGCTTTGACGTTCAGTTTCAGACCCAATGCGTGAATGACCTTGAGGATTGTGTCAAATGTGGGATAACGTTCCCCGGAAAGCGCCTTGTAAAGACTTTCACGGGATAAACCTGCATCATGGGCCACCTGTGACATACCCTTGGCGCGAGCGATATCGCCCAGCGCCTTCGCAATGAATGCAGCATCCCCATCTGCTTCCTCGAGGCAGGCGTCCAAGTAGGCAGCCATTTCTTCAGGAGTACGCAGATGCTCAGCTACATCATAAGGAGAAGTAACCGTTTTAGTCATCATATCTACCTACAAATTTCGAGCCAGTCGCAAAGCCGTCTTGATGTCGTTGGCCTGTGTGCGTTTTATGCCGCCTGCCAACAGGATGATCATTTTTGGGCCTTCTTTTTTGTAATACACTCGATAACCGGGTCCGTGATGGATACGCAATTCCGAAACACCTTCACCTACGGACCTGACATCTCCCGGATTTCCAACGGCCAAGCGTTCGACACGTGCTTGAATACGCGCCCTGGCGCGGGTATCTCGCAAGCCATCAAGCCACCTGACATAAATATCCGTTTTGTGAAGCTCCAACATAAAAATATTGTAGCCATGCGGCTACATGATGTCAATATTCCTCTTAGCGCTGTTTTACGGCTCGATCAACCCAAATCCCGCGTTAGAGATCTGGAGCGGGTCTTCCTGATAGATTTTGCCGGTATGCGGCGCCTTGTTCAATAGCAATGAGCTATAGTTTGTCCTGACCGGGGAGGTCTTGTCCCGTTCCCGTGCCGGCGTGACGCCGCGACGGGCAGGTTGACGGGGACAGGCCGGTCACCCGGGCAAGGGAGATGGTCCCCCGGTTGTTTGGAGGGTGCAGGGACGACGGAAACGGGCCGGACTACGCGACGCCGGGCAACGGCGGCGGGCGCTCCGGTGGCGCCAGGGCCGCCAGCAGGGTCTTGATGAGGGCGGCCTGGTCGGGCCGGAACTTCAGATAGACCTGACGGGCATGGCACACCACCTTGGCGGCCAGGGCCACCACCCGCCAGCGGAAGGTGGGCGCCCGGCAGGTGTGCCACTCCACTGCTGTCCCAAGAAAATCATGTTGATGTAGTATAACTCATTCATTTTATTAACAAATCAGCGATTTTTAACGGGCATCGATTAAAACTGCCCGCCGCCGGTTGATACTACCCTCCCGATGTTCATCAACATCAGGAGAAATCACCATGCCAACCGGCCAATTTGTCTTCTCGCAAGTCATGGACCACCTGCCCATGAAAGCATTCCGCAACTGCGTCCAACGCTATCACGGCAACCGCTACGTCAAGTCCTTTACCTGCTTCGACCAGTTCCTCTGCCTGGCCTTCGCCCAACTCACCCACCGCGAGAGCCTGCGCGACATCGAGGTCTGCCTGCGCGCGCACCGGGACAAACTCTACCACCTGGGCCTGCGCGGCGGCATCGCCCGCAACACCCTGGCCCACGCCAACCAGCAACGCAACTGGCGCCTGTATGCCGACGTCGCCCACGCCCTCATCCGCCTCGCCCGGCCCCTCTATGCCGAGGAGGACCTGGGACTGGAACTCGATAACACCGTCTATGCCCTGGACTCCTCCACCATCGACCTGTGCCTGTCCGTGTTTCCCTGGGCGCACTTCCGAGACACCAAGGCCGCCGTCAAACTGCATATCTTACTGGACTTGCAAGGCAGTATCCCCACGTTTATCCATGTCTCCGACGGCAAACTGCACGATGTCAACATCCTCGACCTGCTTATCCCCGAGCCCGGCGCTATCTACATCATGGACCGCGCCTACCTCGACTTCCAACGCCTGTTCGCCCTGACCCTGGCCGCCGCCTTCTTCGTGATCCGAAACAAGGCCAATATCCGCTATCGCCGCCGGTATTCCCATCCCGTCGATAAAACCACCGGCCTCATCTGCGACCAGACCATCGTGCTCACCGGCACCAACACCCCCGCCTACTACCCGCAACCCCTGCGCTGCATCAAATACCGCGACCCCCACACGCAAACCACCTTCGAGTTCCTCACCAACCACTTCGCCCTCCCCGCACACACCATCACCGAACTCTACCGCTACCGCTGGCGCGTCGAGTTGTTCTTCAAATGGATCAAGCAACACCTGCGTATCAATGCCTTCTTCGGCACCTCCGAGAACGCCGTCAAAACCCAACTCTGGACCGCCATCAGTGTCTATGTCCTGGTCGCCATCATCAAAAAACGGCTCAAGCTGCCCACCGAACTCTACACAATATTACAGATTCTAAGCCTGACCCTGTTTGAAAAAGTACCCTTGTATCAATTACTTACCCAAACCGATTACAAAACAGACCCCCGTGATATACTTAACCAATTGAATTTATTCGATTAATTCTTGGGACAGTAATGAGCAGGATGGATTAATATGTCCTAATATTTGCTCGCCTGAGGAACTCTTGGGA
>JAPPLI010000061.1 GCA_028819495.1 Gammaproteobacteria bacterium
GGATTAGTGTTGACCCGTCAACTGATCAAAATTAAATTGAAAAGGTACTAGATAACTATGTTACTGAGTATCAATACAAAAACCTTATTCGCGGAGAGGCAGCGTACTGAGCGACTGAATACTTTTGGGATTGATGAACGGGCCTTACAAGACATTCTTTTTAGATCTCTCGACCGGTTATTTCCTGATGATGAACTCATTTTGCTCATGCAGTCTCAATACTGGCAAGAAGAGCCGGACCTTATGGCCGTAGATAAAGAAGGCAAGCTTTACATTTTTGAGTTAAAAATTTGGGAATCACGTCCTTCAAATCTTCTTCAAGTGCTTCGTTATGGTCAGATTTTTGGCAATGCCAAATATTCTGATCTCAATGCTTTGTATGAAAAATCGATTACCAAAACACAATCACTAAAAGAATCCCATGATGTAAAATTTGGCGTAAATCTGGCAGCGGAGCATTTTAATCAACGCCAGGTTTTCGTTGTGATAACGAACGGCCTCGATTATAAGACGCGTGAGGCCATTCAGTATTGGCGATCATGCGGATTAGATGTCCGTCCTTGGGTCTATCGTGTCTATCGAGGCAAAAATGAAGATGAATTCTTGTTGGAAATTTCAACCTTTAGAGTCCAGGATAACCCTTACGAAGATCTTGCTGAAGGTTATTACATTCTGAACACGAACTTTGGGAATAGCGCTCGAGATCATGAAGACATGCTCCATAATGGCAAAGCATCTGCTTATTTTACTCATAAATTCAAAATTGAGCGTTTGGCGAAAGGCGATACCGTTTTTCTTTATAAATCACGTACAGGTATAGTTGCATTCGGAAAAGCGGACGGTAATTTGCAAATGGCTCCGTATCATGGACAGGCCGAATATGAAGGCGAAGAGTATTTTATGAAATTGCAGCAGTTTCAAACAGTTTCTCCCTCTTTGAGCGCATCGGAAATAAAGGATATCACAGGGATACCTTATAGTTTTATGCATACCTTGTTTGGGCTTGATGCTGATAGTGGTAGAGGCATTGAGCAGCATATTCATAACAATCCGCAGGTTTAAATTCTAATACAATGCCGGAAATATCAAGGTTTTTCGGGATCATAATCAGAATGTTCTATGACGAGCATAATCCTCCTCATTTTCATGCTGAATATTCAGGTAATAGGGCCGTATTTGATTTCCAAGGGAACGTGCTGAAAGGCAGCCTTTCTTCAAGAACGGCGACCAAGCTTGTACGCGAATGGACTGATTTACATCTATCTGAGTTGGAGGAAGACTGGAAATTGGCCCGGGAAAGTAAGACAATCAAGAAAATTGAACCGCTTAAATAAGGGTCATGCCATGTGGAACATGAACGATGTTATAAATATTACCTATAAGAGAGATTACGTCTTTAATATTGAATTTGATGATGGCGTGGCCGGCGACGTCGATTTCCACGAATACATCCATAAAGGGCCGATTTTTCAGCCTCTGAAGACCAAGGAGTTTTTCAATAAGGCGTTTATAGAAGGTGGAACGATAGCCTGGCCCAACGGGGCAGACGTAGCTCCTGAAACGTTGTATGAGAAAATTGTTTCAAAAAATAATCTGCGCTAATCTGCGTCACCTGCGGATATATCATCCCTTCTCAAAAAACGATAAGTAATCCCGGAAGAACCGGCGCAGGGTGGTCGGTGCCTTGCCCGTTACCCGGGTGTATTCATCATTGAGTATTGCGCCGCTGCCTTGCGCGATGAGTTCGAACAGTTCGGATACGGTATCCACGTACCAGTCGTCGGGGACCCATTGCAGCAATGACGACCTGAATTCCGGTGCCGGCTGGTCTATGTAGCTGATCTCCCTGCCCATTACCTCCGATAATTGACTGGCGATGTCGTGGAACGATAGCAGTTCCGGACCGGTGATCTCATAGGTTTTACCATCGTGGCCGGAACCAGTGAGGACGGTGAGGACGAAGTGCGCCACGTCCCTCACGTCGATGATGCCTACCTGCCCGTCTCGCATGGGCATGAAGAATTTGTCCTGTTCCACGATGGAACCGGCCACGTGCAGCATGTTCTGCATGAAGAAATTAGGGCGTACCAGCGTGTACCGTAACCCTGATTCCCGGATATATTGCTCGGAATCACCGTGATAACGCTTCAGCAGGGCTTTTGAATTTGAATCTGCGCCGTTAGCGGACATCTTTACGATATGGCCGATGCCGGCATTCACGGCCGCATCCACGAAGCTTTTTTCCAGTTCGAGCTGTTGCCGGGAGTTGGCCATGAGCAGGAAAGCCCGGTCGCAGTCCTGCAAGGCCGCGCTGACGGCGTCTTCATCCTCCAGGCCGCCGGACACAACCTCGACACCGGCCTGGCGCACCACTTCCGCCTTGTCCGGGTTCCTGGCCAGTCCCCTTGCCCGGATGCCGTATTCCGGAAGGAGTTTTATTATTTCCGTGCCGACCGCGCCGGTCAGTCCTGTGAATAAAATCATATCCAATCCTCTTTATCTCATTTTCGTCATTTTTGATGTGCAATTATACTCTGATATAGTTCGCCGTATGCGCATAACTATCTGCCTGTTGCCGCTGTTACTGTCTTTTCAGGAGGCCCGCACGGAATCGTTGAACGTTGCGGTGGCGTCCAACCTGACTCATACAGTGACTGAAATCAGTGAGGCTTTTTACCGGGATGAAGGAAACAGGGTCAACCTGACGTTCGGCTCGTCCGGCAACTTTGCCAGGCAAATAGTCCAGGGCGCGCCTTACCAGGTATTCATATCCGCCGGGGAACATTACGTCGACTTCATCCGCGCCAATGGCGGGCGGATAAACGCTTCGAAGCTACTGGTTTACGGCGGTCTCAGCCTGTACGTGCCTGAAACATCCAGGCTGGAAAAGCCCGGGACACTGGAGGATGTCCTGAAGATCTTGCAATACGGCGATTACCGGAGGATGTCCATTGCCAACCCGGAACACGCGCCGTACGGCCAGGCTGCAAGAGATGCCCTGGTCAACGCCGGCGTATGGGTTGTCAACCATAAAAAACTGTTGCTCGGGGAAAACGCGGCCCAGGCCATGCAGTTCTGCCTGTCCGGCAGCGTTGACCTGTGCATTGTCCCGAGTTCTTTTCCGGGGCTGGACCAGTTTGTCGGCAAAGGAACCAGTTTTCAACTTCCGGAGCGATGGCATATGCCTATAGCCCAGTATGCGGTGCTGCTGGACGAAGATGACGACCAGGCACTGCGCTATTATGATTACCTCTGGTCCCGTTCCAGCGGCGAGATTTTCAGGAAATACGGGTATGGACTGGCAGGCCCTTAACGTTTCCCTGCTGCTGGCCGGACTGACCGCCCTCATCCTGACGCCGGTGGGGGTTTTCGTCGCCCGCAAGCTGGCATGGTCGCGCTTTGCCGGACGGAATTTCATCCAGGCCCTGATCGCCCTGCCGCTGATACTGCCGCCGACCGTGCTCGGTTTCTACCTGATGATAAGCCTGGGGGAACTCTCGCCGCTGGGACGGTTCTACCAGGGAATCGCGGGCGAGTCCCTGGTATTCTCGTTCGAGGGCATCCTGCTCGCCTCAATCATCTTCAATATCCCGTTTGCCGTACAGCCGGTGCAGCGTAGCTTCGAGTCCATCCCAATCAATGTACGCGAGGCGGCCTGGTGCAGCGGACTTTCAGGCTGGCAGACCTTCTGGCGCATCGAACTGCCCCTGGCCTGGCCGGGGATCGTCTCCGCCGGCATCCTGACCATCGCCCACACCCTGGGCGAGTTCGGGGTGGTCCTGATGGTGGGCGGCAACCTGGCCGGAGAGACGCGTACCGTGGCCATTGCCATCTATGACCGCGTCCAGGCTTTCGATAACACGGGCGCCGCGACCATGTCTGCTGCCCTGCTGATGATCTCCCTGCTCTCCATAACCCTGATCTACTTCCTCACCGACCGTGCCGGACATCATGAAAGACGCTGAATCCATCCAGGTCCGGTTGCAGCAGGACGGTCCCATACCGCTGGACGTATCCCTGTCCTGCAACACGGGTGAAATCCTCGTCATCCTGGGGCCCTCCGGGAGCGGCAAAACCACCATATTGAGGGCCGTCAGCGGCCTGTATACGCCGGCATCCGGCAATATCCGTTGCCACGGGGAACAATGGCTGGATACGGCAGCCGGCGTAAACTTGGCCGTTCAACAACGGCGCATAGGCATGGTATTCCAGCACTATGCGTTGTTCCCCCACAAGACGGCTTTGCAGAACATAATGATCGCGTTGCAACGGTATACGCCCGGCAGCAAGCGTGTTACTGCCGAAAAGTTGCTGCGCACCATGAACATGGAGGGCCTGGGAGAGCGTTACCCGCACCAGTTGTCGGGCGGCCAGCAGCAACGGGTGGCCCTGGCCCGGGCGCTGGCGCGGGACCCCGGCGTGTTATTGCTGGATGAGCCTTTTTCCGCCGTGGACCAGCAGACGCGCAGGAAACTGGTGCGCGAACTGGTCACATTGAGGCAGCAGTTCAGGTGGCCGGTCATCCATGTCACCCACGATCTGAACGAGGCGCGCCGTATTGCCGACCGGCTGTGCGTCATACACCGCGGGAAAACACTGCAAAGCGACACGCCGGACCAGGTGATGAACCATCCCGATAATGCCGAGGTCGCCTCGCTGATCGGCCATTACAATATATTCAGCGCCAGGGTCGTCGAACATGATCAAGATGCCGGAACGTCCCGCATCGAATGGAACGGCCACACACTGGACGCGCCCCATCGCCCCGAATTCGAACCCGATGAGAAAACGGACTGGGTCATCCCTGCCGACAGCATCATCCTGCACCGCCGCGACCGCCCCTCCCGGGGAGAGCGGGAAAACCCGATCGCGGGGCATATCGAGGAACTGGTACCGTTAGGGGAGAACACCTCCATCGCCATGGCAACCGGCCGGGAGCAGTCACTCTACCTGACGGTGCCGACCCACGTCGCCCGGCGCAACAAGCTCAGCCAGGGGGGCGATATTACCGTATCCCTGCTCTCGGAGAGCATCCACCTTATGAAAAAAATCCGCGGATAAATTATCTGCGAATGGTCGGAACCGCCGAGAGCAGGGCTTTGGTGTACTCATGCTGCGGGTCGGTCAGGACCGTCCCCGTTGCGCCCTGTTCCACTATCCGTCCACGGTACATGACCGCCATTTCATGGGCGAAGCCGGCGACTACGCTGATGTTGTGAGTGATGAACAGGTATGCCAGCCCCAGTTCCTCCTGCAGGCTTGCCAAAAGGGCCAGTATGCGCGCCTGGACCGTTACGTCCAGGGCGCTGGTGGGCTCATCGCATACCAATAATTTCGGCCTGACGGCCAGTGCCCGGGCAATGCAGATGCGCTGTCTCTGCCCGCCGGAAAATTCGTGCGGGTAACGATATTTATGATCCGGTTCAAGCCCTACCTGGGTGAGTAATTGATCGACTGTTGCCTGTCTTTCTGCGGCAGTCTTCCCGGTCCCCAGGGAAAGCATACCCTCCTCTATCATGTCCTTTACCATCATCTGCGGGTTCATGGAGGAGAACGGGTCCTGGAATACCACCTGCATGTGTGCGCGCTGCCGGCGCATCTGCGCCGGAGACAGATCGAGCAGGTTTTCACCTGCCAGGCAGACCGTCCCTCCGGCAGGTTCAAGCAGTTGCAGAATGCCTTTGCCCAGTGTCGTCTTGCCGGACCCGGATTCACCTACGACTGCCAGGGTCCGTCCCTGCTTCAGTTCCAGTGATACGCCGTCCACGGCGCGCAGGTAACCGGCAGTGCCGCCGAAGAAGCCCGTTTGGATGGGGAATTGCACCTTCAATCCGGACACCTTGAGCATGGCCGTGTCTGCTTCGGGCGTTTTCCCCGTACGCCTTGCCGAGGGGTCAGGCAGGGAAGCGAGCAGTTTTTTTGAATAGGGGTGCTGCGGTCGGTCGAAAAATTGGCGAATGTTACCCGTTTCCACAATCCTGCCTTCTTTCATTACGGCGACGCGGTCCGCCACCTGGGATGCAACAGCAAGGTCATGGGTGATAAACAGCAACGCCATTCCCGTATCACGCTGAATTTTTTTCAGCAGAACCAGTATCCGCGCCTGGGTAGTGACGTCCAGCGCGGTAGTCGGTTCATCGGCGATAAGCAGTTCCGGTTCCCCCGCCAGGGCAATCGCCAGCATCACGCGCTGCTTCATGCCGCCGGAAAACTGGTGAGGGTATTCATCCATGCGCCGTTCGGGTTCCGGGATGCCCACCGCTTCCAGCAATTCAACCACTTGTTCCTTCTGTGCCTTCGAACGCAGCCCGCGGTGCCGGCGCAAGGTCTCCCCCACCTGTATTCCCACCGTCAGGGCCGGGTTAAGAGAGGTTTGCGGTTCCTGGAATATCATGGAAATATGCCCGCCCCGGATATCCCGCATCTGCCGGTCCGACAGGGCAAGCAGGTCCCCGCCCTTGAACCGGATGTTGCCGCTGACTACGGCCGACTTCGGCAACAGACGGGTCAAACTCAGCGCGGTAACGGACTTGCCGCTGCCCGATTCACCCAGCAGGGCAAGGGTCTCTCCCGCCTCGATGCGGAAATCCACCCCGTCAACGGCCCGGACCTGGTGGCCCTCGGTGGCAAACCTGACTTTCAGGGATTTAACGTCAAGCAGAGCTGTCATATGATTATTTATCCGCAGGTTACGCAGAGTGATTAATCCGCAGATTATCGCAGATAGAAGGTTATTTATCTGCGATAATCTGCGTCATCTACGGATAAATAATGAAAATAATCATGTACAAGCTGTGCCTTCTACTGAGTATATCGGTCGGTCTGCTTCAGGTGGCCGGAGCGCAGGAATACCCAAGGCCTGACTGGCAGGATGAAGTGTCGCCGTTTGCCGATCCGGACGCCTATCCGGGAGGGGAGTTCTCCTTCTGGGCCGGACCTTTCCCGAAGAGTTTCAATTACTACCTCGATACCACCGTGACGAACAGCCGCCTGTTCAACCTGTTATTTGAAAAGCTGCTCGGAATCAACGGATTAACCCTGGAATTCGAACCCAACCTGGCCGGATCGTGGTCCGTTTCGGCAGATCGCACCACCTTTGAATTCAGACTGGACGAACGCGCCAGGTGGAGCGACGGCGTTCCCGTCAGCGCCCGGGACGTAGCCTGGACTTACGCTGCGATCATGGACCCGAAAAACCTGACCGGACCCCACAAAATTGCCTTTGAACGCTTTCACGCCCCTGAGGTCATCAACGATCGGACTATACGCTTCACTGCCAAAGAAGTTCACTGGAAGAACCTGTTGTCACTGGGGTCGTTCCATATATTTCCCGCCCACGTCTTCCAGGGTAAGGATTTCAACAAGATCAACTTCGAGTTTCCCGTCGTGGGCGGGGCTTACCGGGTGGAGTCGGTACGGGAAGGCATTGCCCTCACCCTGAAACGCCGTGAGGACTGGTGGCAATGGGAGCATGCAAGCACCCGCGGGATTGCCAATTTCGACCGGCTCAAATTCCGCTTTTTCACCGAGCGGGAAAACGCGTTCGCCGAATTCAAGACCGGGAACCTGGATTTTTACCCGGTTTATACTGCGTCCCGCTGGGCTACGGAAACTACGGGCAAGGCCTATGACAACAACTGGATCATCAAGCAGGAGGTGTATAACTATAATCCTATCGGCTTCCAGGGGTTCGCCATGAACCTGCGGCGTGAAAAGTTTGCCGACCGGCGGGTACGGCTCGCTCTCGCCCACCTCCTGAACCGGGAAAAGATGAACCAGACCATCATGCATGAAGCTTATTTCCTGCATCAATGTTATTTCGAAGACCTGCACGATGAACAGACGCCCTGTCAGGGGCCGGATATACGCTTCGACAAGGATGAAGCGCGGCGCCTGCTTGGGGAAGCCGGCTGGGAAGCCAACAGGGACACAGGGTTGCTGGAAAAGGATGGACAGCCGTTCATCATTCATTTCCTGACCCGCAGCCAGACATCGGATAAATACCTGGCCATCTACCAGGAAGACCTGAACGATGTCGGGATACAACTGGAGATTATCAGGAAAGACTGGGCGGCATGGATAAGGGACATGGATGAATTCAATTTCGACATGACCTGGGCCGCCTGGGGGGCAGTCGTATTCAAGGACCCGGAATCCCTGTGGCATTCCAGGGAGGCGGACCGGGCGGGGGGACAGAACATCACTGGTTACAAAAACCCCGAAGTCGATGCCATGATAGACGGGCTGCGGACGGAATTCGACATCAATAAACGCCACTCCACGGTCAGAGAGATAGATGCTATCCTCGCCAACGATATTCCCTATGTCCTGCTCTGGAACCTGAATTACCGGCGCCTGTTGTACTGGAACAAGTTCGGTACCCCGAAGACCGTGCTGCCGAAGTATTCCGGTGAAGAAGGGGCATATTCCTTCTGGTGGTACGATGAGGACTCCGCGGCTGACCTGGAATACGCCCGTGAAACGGAGCACCCCCTTCCGGGACGGGACGAAATCATCGTCTTTGACGAGGTATTTCAGCAGTAATGGAACGCACCCATTACATCATCAGGCGCCTGCTGCTGGTCATCCCCACTTTTATCGGCATTACCTTCGTCTGTTTTGCCCTGTGCCAGTTCATCCCCGGCGGTCCGGTGGAGCAGGCTATCATGGCTATGCGGGGGGTTGGCGCCGAGTCCGTCGATGCGGCCGCGGCTGCCGGGCCCAGCGGCATCTCCCCGGAACAACGCAAGGCCCTGGAGCAGCATTTCGGCTTCGACAAGCCCCTGCTGCAGCGCTACTGGAAATGGCTGGTCACCGATCGTATCGGCATGGCGGTCGATTCGTACAAGTACCCGAACAAATCCGTCCTGCAGCTTATCGTCGAACGTTTCCCGGTCTCGCTGATATTCGGACTGACCGGCTTTTTCCTGACCTACCTGGTCTGTATCCCCCTGGGGATCGCCAAGGCCATCAGAAACGGTTCCTGGTTTGACGTATCCAGCAGTGTG
Organism: Gammaproteobacteria bacterium; assembly: GCA_028819495.1. GTDB lineage: Bacteria > Pseudomonadota > Gammaproteobacteria > Eutrophobiales > Eutrophobiaceae > JAAXHV01. The sequence goes on from JAPPLI010000061.1 coordinate 9,009, forward strand.
CTGGTGTTCATCGGTTATGCCATTCCGGCGTTTGCCTTCGGCATGCTGTTGAAGATGTTCCTGTCCGGCACCACTGAAGGGTTGTGGGATATCTTCCCCGTCAGCGGTTTTGTCTCTGAGAATTTTGCCGAACTGTCCATCGCGGACAAGGCCAGGGACCTGTTCATGCACATGTTCCTGCCGGTCACCTGCTACATGATAGGCAATTTTGCGGTCCTCACCCTGCTCATGAAGAACAGCCTGCTGGAACAGATCAGCCAGGATTACGTGCGCACCGTCCTGGCCAAGGGCGCCACCTTCAACCGGGCCATCTGGGGCCATGCATTCCGTAATTCGCTGATACCCATTGCAACAGGTTTCGGCAGCATTTTCACGTTGATCTTCGCCGGTTCCGTGCTGATAGAAAAAGTCTTTGAGATTCCCGGCATGGGCCTGCTGAGCCTGGATGCCATTGTCAGCCGGGATTACATGGTGTTCATGGGCATACTGGCGCTGACTTCGTTCCTGGCCTTGATCGGCAGGATTTTTTCCGATGTCTGCTACATGTTCATCGATCCGAGGATTCATTTTGATGCTTGATCCTATTACGCGCAAGCGTCTGCAGCGGTTTCGCGAGTACCGGCGTGCGTATTATTCCCTGCTCATCATCGTGTTCCTGTACCTGACAAGCCTGGTAGCGGAGGTGTTCGTCAACGACAGTCCCCTGTATGTGCATTATGAAGGTAAATCCTATTTCCCCGTACTGTTCTTTTACCCGGAAGACACTTTCACGGGCAACGGCCTGTTGACCCGTCCGGATTACAAGACAATCAATGCCTCTTCCGCGTTTGCAGGAAACGAGGATAATTTCATGATCTTCCCGTTGGTGCCCTTCGGACCGCAGGAGATTATCAAGGCTGCGTCCATCCCGGTTGACAACCATGTGGATATACTCGTGCAGCAGGAACCGCGGGTTGCTTCTGTCAATATCGACGCCGGTTTCACTATTCGCCGCCAGCAACGCGCAGCCTGGTTCTTCCGAAACGATGATGAGTCCGTCGAGGGAATGAATTTTCTCAACAACTATGCCGTTCCCAGGGCTTTCACGGAGGCCCTGGCGTTACGCTTTGCCAACCAACCGGCTCCGGCTTATTCATATTCATACCCACCAGATGAGGCCGTGAAACAGGTCGAACTCAGCCTTTCCCCCTACACGCCGCGCAGCAGGAAACCGGAAACCGTCAGGGTGCTGTTGCGGGAAGTCATCGGGGAGGGCCTGGAACAGAAGTGGATATACACGCCGGAAGATGGACAGCTCGACACTACAGGCGGCTTGTGGGACGCATTCTCCTCCCGTCACAGGGATGAGATACTCGCCCAGGCAAAAGCGCGCCTGCTTTCCCCCGTCGCTACCCAGCGCCTGGAGCACGCCGGGGTGAACTACCGGATAAAATTCACCAGGGAAGACGTACGCTTCCCCTTCCGCCCGGTCGGCCCGCACCTGTTCGGCCTGGACGACACCGGCCGTGACGTGCTGGCGCGTATCTTCTACGGCCTGCGCACCTCGCTCAACTTCGGCCTGCTGCTGGTCGTCACGTCCATGCTCATCGGCACCATGATCGGGTCGATCCAGGGGTATTACGGCGGCAGGATCGACCTGACCGGCCAGCGCCTGACCGAGATCTGGGAGGCGCTGCCGTTCCTGTACGTACTGATCCTGCTGGGATCGGTGTACGGCCGCAGCTTCGTGCTGTTGCTGGTAGTCTATGGCCTGTTCAACTGGATAGGCATCTCCTATTACATGCGCGCCGAATTCCTGCGCCTGCGCAACCAGCAGTTCGTCGAGGCCGCCCAGTGCCTGGGCCTGCCGGACCAGAAGATCCTGTTCCGTCATATCCTGCCTAACGCGCTGGTGCCGCTGACCACCTTCTTCCCGTTTTCCCTGGTCGGCGCCATCGGCACGCTGGCGGCGCTGGATTACCTCGGTTTCGGACTGCCGCCGCCCACCGCAAGCTGGGGCCAGTTACTGGCCCAGGCGCAGGGACAGGCCTACTGGTGGCTGATCCTGTACCCCAGCCTGGCCCTGTTCCTGGTCATCCTGTTGTGTGTTTTCATCGGCGAGGGCGTGCGCAACGCCTTTGACCCCAGGAAGTTCACCCGGCTGGAATAAACGCCATGAGAACCTCGGAAACACTGCTGTCAGTCAAGGACCTCACGGTGCACTTCGACACCGATGAAGGCGTTGTCGAGGCCGTGAACGATGTCAGTCTCGACATCCGGCCCGGCGAGATCGTCGGCCTGGTGGGCGAGTCCGGTTCCGGCAAGACCGTTACCGCGCAAAGCATCCTGCGCCTGGTGCCGCGCCCGCCTGCCCGCTTCGTCGGCGGCTCGGCCGTCTTCAACGGCGAAGACCTGATGACCCTGCCCATCGAACGCCTGAGGCGCATTCGCGGCGCCGGGATCAGCATGATCTTCCAGGAACCGATGACCGCGCTCTCACCCCTGCACAGGGTCGGCCGGCAACTCGGCGAGATGCTGCGCTTCCATACCGGCCTGGACCCCGATGCGGCCTGGAAATTCGGTGTGGAATGGCTGGACAAGGTGGGCCTGCCGGACCCGGAGCAGCGGATGTCGTTCTACCCCCATCACCTGTCCGGCGGGATGCGCCAGCGCGTGATGATCGCCATGGCCCTGATGCTGAAACCCCGGCTCATTATCGCAGACGAACCCTCGACCGCCCTGGACGTGACGGTACAGGCGCAGATCTTCAGGCTGCTGATGCGCATGAAGGAAGAAGATACCTCCATGCTGCTGATCACTCATGACCTGGCGGTGGTCTGGGAGGTGTGCGACCGTATTTACGTCATGAAGGACTCCCGGCTGGTCGAACGCGGGGATATCGAACCCATCTTCAGGGAACCTGCCCATGACTATACCCGATCGCTGCTGCGCGCGGTGCCGCGGTTGTACGAGACCGGGGACGGCGCGCGCAGGCCGGGAACCGGCACAAGGCAGGCAACGAAGGGCAGGAACGGATTATTGCAGGTTAAAAACCTGCGGGTCTGGTTCCCGGTGAAAAAAGGCCTGTTCGCGCGCACTGCCGGCCACGTCAAGGCCGTGGACGATATCGACCTGGCCATTGCCGGGGGGACGACGGTAGGCCTGGTGGGCGAATCGGGATCGGGGAAGACCACCCTGGGACGCGCCGTCATCGGCCTGCAGGCCATCAATGACGGCAGCATCGTCTTTGAAGACACGGAGATAGGAGGCCTGAACAAACGCCGTTTGAAACCCTGGCGGCGCAACCTGCAGATGATCTTCCAGGATCCTTATTCTTCGCTGAACCCGCGCATGACGGTCATGGACATCCTGACCGAAGGACTGGAGGAGCACGGCCTGCTGGACATGCCGAAACGGGACAAGGCCGTGCAACTGCTGGAAGAGGTCGAACTCAGGGCGGACATGGCCAACCGCTACCCGTTCGAGTTCTCCGGCGGAGAGCGCCAGCGCATAAGCATCGCCCGGGCGCTGTCACTGGAGCCGAAGTTCATCGTCTGCGACGAGCCTGTCAGCGCCCTGGATGTGACCATACAGGCGCAAATCATCGACCTGTTGCGCAGGTTGCAGGCGCGCTACGGCATCGCCTACCTGTTCATCTCCCACGACCTGAGCGTGGTCCGGCAACTGTCCGAGCAGATCCTGGTGATGCACCAGGGCAAAATCGTCGAACGCGGCAGGACGGACGACGTCATCTTCAACCCGCGGCATGAATATACCCGCACACTGCTGGATGCCGTCCCCGTCCCCGGCGACCTGGAACGCCGCCGCCGCATGCGCGCAGGAAAATGATTACATTGCGAGGTCTTACATTCCGGGGTCAGAGTAACAAATTCGCCGGAATTTTTACTCTGACCCCATATATCTTACGTAACTCCATTCCCACCGTACTGTTCCTGCTCACCACCTCCTGCGGCCTCAACCACGAAACCAACGTCGAAAGCGGCACGCGCGAGGGGACATTGCACGTCGGCAACGGCGACGAGCCCCGGGAACTCGACCCCCACGTCGTCACCGGCAGCATCGAGCATAACCTGTGCATGGCCCTACTGGAAGGACTGCTGGGCCGGGATCCGGAAAACCTGCGCATCGTACCCGGTGTCGCACGCGCCTGGCAGGTAAGCGAAGACGGCAGAACCTACCGGTTCATGCTGCGTGATGACGCAAAATGGTCCAACGGCGACCCGGTAACGGCCGCGGACTTTGTTTATTCATGGCGCCGGGCGCTGATGCCCGCCCTGGGTAACAACTATGCCTACATGCTGTATTACATCAGGAACGCGGAGCGATTCCACCAGGGGGAAATAACGGATTTCACCGAGGTGGGCGTCAGTGCGCCGGATAAGCTCACCCTGGTGGTCGAACTGGAGAACCCGACGCCTTTTTTCCTGCAGTTACTGACACACATGAGCTATTTCCCGGTCCATGGCCCAACCATAGAAGCATTTGGCGCTATCGACGAGCGCGGCACCCGTTGGACCCGCCCGGGGAATCACGTGGGTAACGGCCCGTTCAAACTGAAGGAATGGGTGCTGAACCGTAGTATCGTCGTTGAGAAAAGCGAACATTACTGGGACGCCGGCGCGGTGAAGTTGCAGCAGATCGTCTTCTATCCTATCCAGAACGTCACCACGGAAGAACGCATGTTCCGCGCCGGGCAGTTGCACCTGACCAACAGCATGCCGATCGACAAGGTCGAGTATTACCGTAATAAAAAGCCGGAACTCATTAAAATTTTTCCGTTTTTCTCTACATACTACTACCTGTTCAATACCACCGCTCCGCCGCTGGACCAGCAAAAGGTGCGCCTGGCCCTGGCCATGTCCATCGACCGGCAGCAGATCGTGGAGAAGATCACCAAGTCGGGCGAACTCCCTGCCCACAGTTACACCCCGCCTGATACCAACGGTTACACGGCAACCGCGCGTGTAGGTTATGACGTGAACCGGGCCAGGGTTTTGCTGGCCGAGGCCGGTTATCCTGATGGCGCAGGTTTTCCACCCATCGAACTGATGTACAACACCTCGGAAGGACACCGCCGTATTGCCATCGCCATCCAGCAGATGTGGAAGGCCAACCTGAACATCAACGTCACCCTGTTCAACCAGGACTGGAAGGTTTACCTCGACAAACGCGACGAAAAGGATTACCAGGTGGCGCGGGCAGGCTGGATCGGCGATTACCTGGATCCCAATACATTCCTCGACATGTACACTACATACAGCGGCAATAACGATACCGGCTGGTCGAACCCGCGCTACGATACGCTGATAGCGCAGGCCGGCGAAACCACGGACCCGGAACGCCGCTTCGCCCTGTTCCAGCAAGCCGAAGCCATCCTGATGACCGAACTGCCCATCATGCCCATCTACACGTATATGAGCAAATCGCTGGTCTCCCCGGACGTACACGGCTGGTATCCGAACATACTGGATATCCATCCGTACAAATATATCTCCCTGGCGCCGGCAATTATGGGGTCAGAGTAATTTACTCTGACCCCTGGATATCCTGGTGAGGAATTAGGAATTTGATCAATTTCATACTCAAACGACTGCTCCAGGCCATCCCGGTGCTGTTTGTGGTCAGCGTCATCACCTTCCTGCTCATCCACGCGGCGCCGGGCGGGCCGTTTGCCGAGGAGAAGGCGGTACCGGCAGAAGTTCTCAAGCAGTTGAATGAACGTTACAAGCTGGATCAACCGGTTCACGTCCAGTTCTTCGACTATATCAGCCATGCCATTCGGGGAGACCTGGGGCCGTCATTCAAATACCCCGGCAGGTCGGTAAACGAGATCATCGCCGCCGGCTTCCCCGTCACCCTGGAACTGGGTTGTTACGCCCTGCTGTTCGCTTTGCTCATCGGCATCGGCAGCGGCGTCTGCGCTGCCTTGAGGCCGAACACCTGGCAGGACTACCTGCCCATGACGTTCGCCACCGTGGGTATCTGCCTGCCCGCGTACGTGCTGGGCCCGTTCCTGGCGCTGGTGTTCGGCATCTGGCTGGAGTGGCTGCCCGTGGCCGGCTGGGAACTGATACCGGGGGATAAAATCCTGCCGTCCGTTACCCTGGGGTCCGTGTATGCGGCCTACGTCGCCCGGCTGAGCCGGGGCGGCATGCTGGAAACACTGTCCCGGGACTTTATCCGCACCGCACGCGCCAAGGGTATGCCGGAAGCGGTGATCATCTTCCGCCACGCCATGCGGGTGGGCCTGTTGCCGGTGGTGTCTTTCCTGGGACCGGCGCTGGCGGGCTTGTTGAGCGGTTCGTTCGTGGTTGAAACCATTTTCCAGGTCCCCGGACTGGGACGGTACTTTGTCCAGGGGGCATTCAACCGGGATTACACCCTGATCCTGGGCACCACCCTGCTGTTTGCCTCCCTGATCATCGTGTTCAACCTCATTGCCGACATAATGCTTGCCTGGCTGGACCCCAAGGTACGGCACGAGACCATCAATGGCTGACAGGCTGGATTCAATCAGCGTATCGCCCCGCCAGGACGCCTGGCGCAGGCTGAAAAAGAACAAGCCCGCCATGTTCGGACTGTTCGTCCTGGTAATTCTCATTGTCCTTTCCATCCTGGCGCCCTGGATTACCCCGTATTCCTACGCGCAACAGAACCTGGAACTGGGGCCCAGCCCGCCATCGGCGGCACACTGGCTGGGCAGCGACCTGTTCGGCCGCGATCTCTTCACCAGGATGCTGTACGGCAGCCGCATCTCGCTGGCGGTGGGTTTTATCGCCACTGCCGTCGCTTTGCTCATCGGCGTGACCTGGGGCGCCCTGGCCGGTTACCTTGGTGGCCGCACCGATGCCTTGATGATGCGCGCGGTGGACGTGCTGTATGCCCTGCCCTTCACCATCTTCATCATCCTGCTGATGGTCGTGTTCGGCAACAACATCATACTGTTGTTTCTGGCCATCGGCGCGGTGGAATGGCTGACCATGGCGCGCATCGTACGCGGCCAGGTGCTGCACGTGAAACAGCAGGATTTTGTCGAGGCGGCCGTCAGCTTTGGGCTGACCCGTTTGCAGATCATCACCAGGCACGTCATACCCAACGTCATGGGGCCCGTGATTGTGTACGCCACCCTGACCGTTCCCAATGTCATCCTGCTGGAATCATTCCTCAGCTTCCTGGGCTTAGGCATTCAACCGCCGCAAAGCTCCTGGGGCCTGCTGATCTCGTACGGGGTTGAGACCATGGAGGAATACCCCTGGCTGCTCATCTACCCGGCGGCGTTGCTGTCACTGACCCTGTTCTCCCTGAACTTCCTGGGCGACGGCCTGCGCGACGCCCTTGGGGACAGGTAATTAAAAGTATATCCGTAGATGACGCAGATTAACGCAGGTGAAATGATGTTTGTTATTTATTTTTTTCTGAAAGCACTATGCTCTGGTTGATCACCAGATCAAAGAATAAATAAAAATAATCTGCGGTAATCTGCGTCATCTGCGGATGAATCTTCTGCGGATGTACAAATAGAGTCCTGCATGGCAGAATATTTCCATGTACACCGGGAGAATAAGAGAAAAATATGGGTCTGTTGACGGGTAAACGCGCGCTCATCGTGGGGGTTGCAAGCAATCGTTCGATTGCCTGGGGGATAGCGCAGGCGATGCATCGGGAAGGCGCTGAACTGGCCTATACCTACCAGAATGAAAAACTGCAGGGGCGGGTTGAGAAATTTGCCGGAGAAACGGGATCTGATATTACGCTCCCGTGCGACGTGTCCGACGATGCGCAAATAAGCGGCGTATTCACCGGCCTCAATGAACATTGGCCGCACCTGGATATCCTGGTTCATTCAGTCGCTTTCGCCGACCGGGAATTGCTGGAAGGCGATTACCTGTCCGGCATCAATCGAGAAGGGTTTCTCAGGGCCCAGGATATCAGCGCCTACAGTTTCGCCGCACTGGGCAAGGCCGCGCGCCCGCTGATGCAGGGCCGTAACGGCGCCATGCTGACCCTGACCTATATCGGTTCTGTCAGGGCCATGCCCAATTACAACATGATGGGGATCGCCAAGGCCAGTCTCGAAGCCAATGTGCGCTATATGGCCGCCGATCTCGGGCCGGAAGGAATCCGCGTCAATGCCATTTCGGCAGGACCTATCAGGACGCTGGCCGCATCAGGCATCAAGGGATTAAGGGGCTTCCTGAATCACGTCGAAAAGGTTTCCCCCCTGCGCAGGAACGTCACCATCGAGGAAGTCGGTAATGTGGCTGCGTTCCTCTGTTCCGATTACGCCTCCGCCGTTACCGGAGAGATTACCTATGTAGATTGCGGTTATAATACGGTCGGCAGCGAGGGACAGGAATGACGAACGGGGCGCGATTTGTGTCGTTACATATAAAAACAACCAACATTTAGGGATTTTCCGACCATGCATAATAACAACTGGCTGTTATGGGCACTGCTCACTGCTGCAATTGCCGGCATATTCTGCGGCTGGTTCTTCGGTCACTCAATGCTTGCCATTGAATGGGTGGGAGAGTTGTTCCTGGATGCCCTGAAAATGGTCATTATCCCACTCATCGTCGCCGCCGTTATCAGCGGCATTGCTTCCTTGGGCGGGACTGCGGGCGGTCTGAAACGGCTGGGCGGCTTCACCGTATTGTACTATTTCTGTACCACTGCCATTGCCGTCCTGCTGGGACTGATTATCGTGAATATCATCCAGCCCGGCTCGGGTATCACCGAAGTGAGCCAGGTGGTTCCGGACCGTGTCAGCGGCAAGGAAGATACCGGGATGGTGGAGATTATCCGTTCGCTGATAGGCGACAACATCGTTGCCTCGGCGGCTGAAACCAAGCTGCTGGAAGTGATCGTGTTTTCCATCCTGTTCGGCGCGGCGCTGACAACGATCGGGGAACGGGGAAGACCCATGGTCGCGTTCTTCGAGGGCATGAATGACGTGATGATAAAAATCGTCGTCTGGATCATGTACTTCGCCCCCATCGGTATTTTTGCCCTGGTTTCATCAAAGCTCGGCGATAGCGGCGGCGGCGAGCATTTCTGGCGGGAAATCCTGGGAGTGGGCAAATACATGCTGACGGTCATCGTCGGCCTGACCCTGCACTTTTTCGTGTTGATGACGATCCTGATTGTCGTCAGCCGGCGCGGGCGCCAGTTCATCGCGACCATGTCCAAGGCCCTGATAACCGCGTTCGGCACCGCCAGTTCAACGGCAACCCTGCCCCTGACGATTGAATGCGCGCTGGAAGCCAATGTGGACAAACGGGCGGCCAAGTTCGTCCTGCCCCTGGGTTCCACGGTGAACATGGACGGCACCGCCCTGTACGAGGCGGTAGCCGTGATGTTCATCGCCCAGGCCTACGGCATCCACATGGCGCCGATGGACCAGGTGCTGATCTTCATTACCGCCACCCTGGCCGCGATCGGCGCGGCCGGCATCCCCGAGGCCGGCCTGGTCACCATGGTGATCGTACTGACCGCCGTGGGTCTGCCGATGGAAGGTATCGGCCTGTTACTGGCTGTGGACTGGTTCCTGGACCGGCTGAGAACAACGGTTAACGTCTGGGGCGACAGCGTGGGTTCGACAGTGATAGAGAAAATCTGTTTCAGGTAGGAAAGACTTTAAGACTTCGTATCGCACCGGTAGTCCGAACCCTGTTACAGGGAGTCCTCGTAAACCGTTATATCTGCGTACGTTTGCAGGTTTTCGTTGAAGCCCATCCATGCCGAAGCAGAATGGGCCTGCAGTAATTGTCTCCTTACCGCGTTGAGTTCTTCATTTTCCATATTATCCGGTTCTGCCCTGGCCACCGAATGGACTATGACCACCGCATAATCCCCGGTCCCCAGGGAAATGCCGTCATAGACAGGCTGACCGGTTTCCGGAACGCCTGCCCTGAACGCCGCTCGCAATACAGCCCGGTTGACGGTTTCATCATCCTGGGTGACGCCTGAGGCAGTCCGCCAGTTCAGGGAAAATTCCCCGGCCAGTTCCTGTTTCGATTTCCCCTGCCGTAACTGCTCCAGGATCGCCTCTCCCTTGTCCCTGGTCCTGTCCCTGGCCTGTTCAAACTTGAGGCGCGTGACAATTTCTTCGCGCACGTCATCCAGAGGCGATTTAAAGCTGGTCAGGTGATCCAAAACCCGTAAAACCAGGTAACGGTCATTATCCAGTTCAAGGAGTTCGCTGTTGTTTTCTTCCAGCAGCACTTCGTCACTGAATGCCGCTGACATCACGCCCGGTTCGGAGACAATACCGGCGCCGGGGTCATCCCGGCTCAGGTAATCGCTGGTTTGTATATCCAGCCCCAGTTCTTCCGCGGCCACTTCAAGGGTATCGGGACTTTCATAAGTCAGCTCCGCCAACCGGTCCGTCAGTTCATACAATTGTTGCGCGGCCTTTTCCCGGCGCAGGTCCTGCTCCACTTCTTCACGAATGGAGTCCAGGGTGGCTTCAGTTCCTCCCTGGATTTCATCCACTGCCATGATATGAAATCCGAGAGCGGACTGCACCGGTTCGCTGACCTCTCCAGCCTCCATGGAAAAAACGACCTCATCGACTTCCTCTTCCATCGCGCCTTTCGTGAGGAAGCCGAATTCGCTGAACTCAACAGCGTCTTCATGCTCTCCCGACTGATTTACCACCACGTCTTCCCAATCCTCGCCCTGCCCGACCAGTTCATACAACTCGCCGGCTTTCGCCTTCATCTCGTCCACGGTTTCTTCCGAGGGTTCTTCAGGCAACCTGACCAGGATCTGCTTCACCTTGCGGGTTTCCTGGACTTCATAATTTTGCCTGTTCTCATCAAAGTACGTTTCAAGCTCTCCATCTTCCAGGTACACCTCTTCCGCTATTTTTGCGAGGGACAGAACGAGGTAGCCGATCCTGACTCTTTCCGGTTCCATAAAGCGGCCTTCCTGGTCGTAATAGGACTGAATCTCCTCGTCTGCCGGCTCCAGGGTCTCCTTCAGTTCATCGGAGGACAGCATGGCATAAGACAGGTCGCGGGTCTGGTACAGGATGCCCGAATAGCCGGACATCTCCGGTTGCGTGACAAATTCCGTTGCAAACACCGCGTTGCGCAATTGTTCGACCGCCATATCCCGTTTTATCCTGGACAGAAATCCGGGAGGCGTCAGGCCGCTTTGACTTGCCGCCACCTCAAACATTGCCATGTTGAACCCGTTATCATCGTTGAACGCGGGAACCTGCCGGATAAGCCGCCACGCTTCCTCGTCGCCTACGTACAGGCCGGCTTTCTTCCCCGCCTGCACCAGCAACTCGAACTGTATCAGGTCCTCGGTCACCTGTTGTTTTATCAGGGGTTCCGCGCCCTCCCTGACCGGCGCGCCTGAGATAGACTGCCACTGCGCGCGCATATCCTGGTAAGCGCGCTGGAAGTCCGCCAGGGTGATTTCCTCGCCATTGACCTCGATGGCAATTATCCCGCCGCCCTGTTCAAAATAATAGTTGATACCCCAGAACGCGAAAGGAATGATCATGATGCTAAAGATCACAACGGCCAGCCAGCCCTTCACCTGATCCCTGATCATCTGTAACATATTGCTAAACCTGTCTCTTTTAAAGTGTATTGCGGGTGCAAAGGTTACGGCGAAACCCCGAACCTGTCAATCCATGGGGTCAGACCGGTATAATACATCGCTGTCACGCTGAACGACTATTTAACCAGGAAATCGCTTCCAACATGGAATCTGCTTCCCATACCCGCCGCGACGTCCGCTACGAACCGGACGACCGTCCGCCGTTATTACTGACAACCGGACTGGGACTGCAATACGCGCTGTTGTCTATCGCGGGCATTATTATCACGCCGACCGTCATGATCACCACGGCGGGAGGCAGTGATACATACCTGACCTGGGCGGTGTTCGCCGCCCTGGTGGTCAGCGGCACTGCCACGATAGTCCAGGCGTTGCGCATCGGGCGAATTGGCGCCGGCTATATCCTGGTCATGGGCAGCACCGGCGCGTTCCTGGCCGTCTCTGTTTCGGCGCTGGAACTGGGCGGGCCGGGATTGCTGGCAAGCCTGATAGTCATGTCGTCCCTGGTCCAGTTCGTCCTTGCCGCAAAGATGTCCCTGTTGCGCAGGATTTTTACGCCTACAGTAGCCGGTACCGTACTTATTCTGATCCCGGTGACGGTTGCACACCTTGTCATTCGCAAACTGTATGATGTGCCCGACGGGGCTTCCGCAGCAACCGCTCCTGTAGTAGCGGGAGTCACCCTGCTTGTCACACTCGTCATTGCCCTGCGTTCATCAGGGATATGGCGGCTCTGGGCGCCGGCGGCAGGGATAGTTGCCGGCACACTGACGGCGGGCCTGGTATTCGGCATCTACGACACCGCCAGTGTACTGGAAGCGCCCTGGGTTGGTTTGCCGGGTAAAGCCTACATGGGATTTGACATCAGCCTCGGCCCGGAATTCTGGGCGCTTTTGCCGGCGTTCGTAATGGTGACCCTGGTCGGCGCAATGGACACGCTGGGCGACAGTATTGCAATCCAGCGCATCTCCTGGCGCAAGCCGCGCTCGACCGACTTTCGTTCTATCCAGGGCGCCATCAATGCCGACGGTCTTGGCAACCTGCTTTCCGGTGTGACAGGCACCGTTCCCAATACGACTTATGGGATGAGCGTCTCGATTGCCGAACTGACCGGGGTGGCCGCCCGGTCCGTAGGTGTTTGCGTCGGGGTCATCTTCATCCTGCTGGCGTTTCTGCCCAAGCTGGTCGCTGCCATCATCGCGATACCCGGACCGGTGGCGGCCGCATATTTTATCGTTGTGTTCGCGCTGATCTTTGTTTTCGGCATGGAAATTCTCACGCAAGACGGCCTGGACTACCGCAAAAGCCTGGTGGTCGGCGTTGCGTTCTGGATGGGGCTTGCCTTCCAGCTTGACTGGGTCTTCCCGGAGTACTTCCAGGGGGCCTGGAGCGACCTGCTGGCAAACGGCATGACCGTCGGCGGTGTTACCGTCATCCTGCTGACGCTGTTCACCGAGGCTGCCGGCAGCCGGCGCCGGCGCATCAAGACCGTCCTGGATGCCAAATCTTACGCAAAGGTCGACGACTTTCTGTCAGGATTTTCTGCACAGAGAAAATGGAATGAAGAGATGACTACCCGGGTGCGCGCCGTCGGCGAGGAAACCCTGAACATCCTGATGGGGCACACGGTTGATCTGGAAGCGGACCAACAACGGAGCCTGCTGCTTATAGTACACGACGACGGTGGCGCCGCCGACCTGGAGTTTATCGCGGCCACCGGAGAGGCGAACCTTGAGGACCGCATGGTGGCGCTTGGCGACTGGGCGGCCGGGGGGTCCATCGAGGAGATGCCCCTGCGCCTGTTACGCCATTATGCCGCGTCCGTGCGCCACCAGCAGTATCATGATACTGATGTGGTTACCGTTCGCGTCGAAGCGTAACCACAGCATGAGCGATTCCGGGCTCGTTTGAATACCGGTTAATCCCGCCGGGCGCCGAATGACCCCACGACAGTGGCATATTCGAAAACTCCGCCTATCTCCTCATGGTCCGGCCCGTAGAAGCGGCCCTCAATCCTGTTCCTGTCCATTTGCCCCAGGGTGCCTTCCTCATGGGCAAAGGCGCCATCCACCAGGGCCAGGTCCGACCAACTGACGGAAGGCACCAGGGTAAAGTCCTCGCCTGTCCTCAGGTCCTTGATGTTGTCAAACAGGACATCGACCATCGGACTCATAAAATCCTCAATCGTTATATCAACATCGGCCTGGAGCAAGCGCCTCTCATGAAAGCGCTGACTGGCGTCAACTCCGATTGCAACCCCTTTCCAGGACGCACTGCCTGAAGTGGGATTGGTCCCGGTTTCATCCCCCACAACATAACTGTACAGGACCACTTTTTCGGCATTATCCGTATCGGGATACAGACTGGCATTTATAGCGAAATAATGATGGTCGAGCCAACCGCCATATCCCAGTGCTTCAAATGACTCACCGTCCGCATCCGTTCCCGGAGAACGCCGCTGTCCGAACGAAATACCGCGATAAACCATGATGGGTTGAGATTCATAATTACCGGTATCAATTTCATCCAGACTGAAATCGCCGAACCCGGGTATTTCGCATGCTCTCCCGGCGCATTCCGGGGCGCTGAAACTGTCGTCACCGCCATCCACCAGCACGCCTACATTGCTGAGATATATTGAATCTGCCTCATCAATCTAGGCAATAAAAGACTCATCCACCTCTCCGACGC
>JAPPLI010000006.1 GCA_028819495.1 Gammaproteobacteria bacterium
GACGACTGTCTTCACCGGATGCCGGCCCCGGGCCTGCGCAGGGTGTGGGCGGGGGACGTGTTACAAGGTGTCCTGTCAGGGCAGTTTTTTTACTGGATTCCCGCCTGCGCGGGAATGACGCGATATTCCTGTTCCGAGGGACGGACTTCAAGTCCGTCCCCATCATCCCCGGTGTTGTTGCCTCAGGCCGCCTGCTTGGGTGAGGCGACCAGGTCGTCAATGCGCTTGTTCACGAACCCGGTCAGGTCGGTGAAACGATTGTTGATGTTCTCGAAATGCTGGGTCAGCGCCACGTTCTGGTCGTCAATGCGCTTGTGCATCGAGGTGTTCATCTCACTGAAGCGGTGGTTTATTGTCGCGTTCTGGTCATCGATGCGGTTGTTGACGTCGTCGAAACGATTATTTACGTCGTCGAAGCGCTGGTTCACGTCGTTGAAGCGCTGGTTTATCATCGCGTTCTGGTCATCGATACGCTTGTTCACGTCGTCGAAACGCTTGTTCACGTCGTCGAAACGCTGGTTCATGTCGTTGAAGCGCTGGTTTATCATCACGTTCTGGTCGTCAATGCGTTTGGTTATCGAGGCATTCTGTTCCTCGAAGCGTTTGTTGATATCGAACCGGAACCAGGCGAAGATGGCGGTCATGAAGCCCGCGAGGGAAAGAAAGAGATGTAGGTTTGACATGTGTCGGTCTCCCTGTCAGTTATTATATTATAGTTGCGTACTCAAGCAAGTTCCGGTGTAACCGGAAGCTGCCCGGTAATAATAGCAGTATGGCCGGTAGATATCAAGCGCGAAATTCCAGGCTGCGAAATTCCAGGCAGCTCCAGCCCGGCAACTCCGGCATAATCGGATAATCATGGCAGTATGGCCGGGAGGTATCAAGCGCGATTTTCCATGAACAGCAGGACCCAGGCCAGCAGCGCCAGGCACAATGTCACAACCAGGATGTCGCCGGTCAGGACATAGAGGGTGCTGCCCGTAAACAGGGGAACTTTTGTGGCTACGGCATCGGGTTCGAACTGGCGTGTCTTGCCGGCTATCCTCCCTTTTTCATCGATGATTGCGCTGATCCCGGTATTCGTGGCGCGCAGCAAGTAGCGCCCGGTTTCGATGGCGCGCATCCGGGCCATTTGCAGGTGCTGGTGGGGGGAGGCGGAAGCGCCGAACCAGGCATCGTTGCTGACGTTTACCAGCACCTGGGCTTCAGGCAGGGCGCTGATGACTTCAGAGCCGAAGACGGCTTCAAAACAGATGGACAATCCCATGGCAAAACCGCCGGCATGAAACAATGGAGGGTCGTCCCCGGCGCCGGCGGCAAAATCCGCTATGGATACCTTCAACATGTCAAGCGGCCATCGCAGCAACGGTTTCAGCGGCAGGTATTCACCGAAGGGGACAAGGTGGCGTTTATTGTAGACCTGTGGATCGGCGCCCAGCAGAACCAGGCTGTTGAACTTTGCGCCGTTGTCGGGGTCCCTGGTGGGCAGTCCGACCAGCAATATGGAACCGCTGTGACTCGCGACCCTGTCGAGTCCGTCCATATACTCGCGGAATTGATGTAAAAAACCGGGAACGGCCGTTTCCGGCCAGATAATCAAATCATGGCCCCAGAACGGCTCCGTCAGTTCAGGATAACGGTCCAGGGACAGGCTCCTGTACTCCGGCAGCCATTTTATTTCCTGCGGGACGGCGCCCTGGACCAGGGCGACTTCGATCTCCCTGCCGCTGTTGTCCGTCCATTGGAGCGCGCGCAACTGCCAGCTTACGGCAAGGACAAGCAACAAGGTTAAAGCCAGGGACATTCTCCTGTCTTTCCCGGTAAGCAGGATTAACCCGCCTGCCAGGAAAGCGAGGATGAAACTGATGCCGAATACGCCGACAAGACTGCCGTAGCCGGACAGCATGCCGCCCGTTTGCGTGTATCCCAGGGTCAACCAGGGGAACCCGGTAAACAGCCAGGACCGGACCCATTCTCCAAGAGCCCATAACGACGGCATGACCACCAGGAAGAAACAGTGATCGGAGCGCACCGGCCGGCAGTTTGCCAGGAACCCGGTCAGCGCGGGGAACAGTGCCAGGTAGGCGACCAGCAGAAAAGTCAGCAGGTAAGCGCCGGCCAGGTTGATCCCCGAAAAAAGGTTGATGCTGATATGCAGCCAGCTTACGCCCACGCCGAACAGGCCGAGCCCGAACAGGTAACCGTTGATAAAGGCCCGCCCTGCGCTGCCCGTACGCCAGAGATGGAACAGGAACGCCAGCGTGATGAACGGGATGACGCTGATTTCGTACGGCGCAAACGCGAATGCAGTTGCGCCGCCGGCACACAGGCTGAGCAATCCCTGGACAAACGAACCGGAAGATTTTCTACGCCGGCGGGTTTCCAGGTTCTGAAACAGGCGTTTTTTCAAAACGTAACAGGTGTAATCTTCTCTTGTCGGCGCGCAGCACTTTCACATCGTATCCGGCAAGGTCTATGTTTTCTCCGCGTTTCGGCAGGTAACCGAATTCATTGATTACCAGTCCCCCTATCGTATCATAATCATCACTTCCAAGTTGTGTTCCGAAATAATCATTGAATTCGTCAATGGGTGTGAAGGCCTGTACCGTGTAGCGGTTTTTTCCGTGTTGATCGATGGAAGTTTCTTCGTCGAGGTCGGTTTCATCCTCAATCTCACCGACGATTTCCTCGATGATGTCTTCAATGGTTACCAGGCCCGCGATCCCGTATTCATCCACAACGATGGCCATGTGGTTGCGGTTGGTGCGAAAGTCTCGCAGCAATACGTTCAGGCGTTTGCTCTCAGGCACGAACACCGCAGGCCGCATCAACTTTTTTACCGCAAAATCCTCCGCTTCGTCATCGACAAAACAGGACAGCAAGTCCTTGGCAAGCAGGATGCCCAGCACGTCATCCTGGTCGTCGCTGACCACCGGAAAGCGTGAATGTCCCGATTCAATCACCGTTTTCATGATGCTCGCCGGTTCCGCCGAATGGTGTATCACGACCATCTGCACCCGGGGCACCATGATGTCGCGCACCTGCATTTCCGCTGTGTGTATTGCCCCCTCAAGCATCATCAGGACATCGGGGTCAAGAATATTCCTGGTTTCTGAATCCCGCAGGATTTCGATCAGCGCCGGGAGGTCCCGGGGGGTTTTTGAAAAGGTGGAGGTGATTTTTTTCCACCAGAGAGTGGTTGTTTTACTCGACGGAGGTTTGTCTTTGCTCATTGGTTGTCGGCGCGCCCGTCAGACGTCAGTCTGAATTCGCGGCGCTTGTTGTAATCCCCGGAAAATAAGGGTCAGGGAATCCCAGTTCCAGCATCAGCGCGGTTTCTTTTGCTTCCATGATTTCCGCTTCCCTTTCTTCAGTATGATCATAGCCCATTAAATGCAAAATGCCATGAATAATAATATGCGCCCAATGCGCGCTCAGGGCTATGGCCTGTTGCGCGGCTTCGCGCCTGACGACGGGCGCGCAAACCACTATGTCTCCCAGCAGGGGACAGCCCGCATCGTGCAGCGGGAAGGAAAGTACATTGGTCGGCTTGTCGATATTCCGCCACTTGCTATTGAGAGACTGCATTTCATCTTCATCGGTAATCCGGATAGTGACTTCCCCGCCGCCGCCATCAAGCGCCAGCGCCGACCCGGCCCAATGCAGGATATCCTTTTCAGCCGGAACGGAAGCTTCCGCAGTAACGAACTGCACGGTGATGTCAGCGCCCATAAACCTGCGAAATAGCCGGGGTCAGAGTAAAATTACCCCGTACCCTGCCACCGGCCGTGATAGTCATAATTTTACTCTGACCCCATATATCCATATCGCTGACCCAGGTCATCCGCACTCATTCCGTTCATACGCGTTCAGGATACGCGCGACCAGGGGATGGCGCACCACGTCCCTGGAGTTGAAAAATGTAAAACTGATTCCGGCCTCATCCTTGAGAATATCAATCACGTGGCGCAGGCCCGACGTTTTTCCCTGGGGCAGGTCAATCTGGGTAATATCACCCGTGATTACAGCCTTTGAATTGAAACCGATGCGGGTCAGGAACATCTTCATCTGCTCGATAGTGGTATTTTGCGCCTCGTCCAGGATGATAAACGCTTCGTTGAGCGACCTGCCGCGCATGAAGGCAAGCGGCGCGATCTCTATGACGTTTTTCTCCATGAATTTCATAACCTGGTCAAAGCCGAGCATTTCATACAGGGCGTCATACAGGGGGCGCAGGTAGGGGTCGACTTTCTGAACCAGGTCGCCCGGCAGGTAGCCCAGTTTTTCCCCGGCTTCCACCGCCGGCCTTACCAGGACCAGGCGCCTGACGCGGTTCTGTTCCAGGGCGACCACTGCGCTGGCCACGGCCAGGTAGGTCTTGCCTGTGCCGGCCGGCCCTATGCCGAAACTGACATCGTGGTCCCGGATATTGTTCAGGTATAAACGCTGGTTGGGACTGCGCCCCTTGATGATGCCGCGCCGGGTCTTGATGACGACCTCGTCCTGCGCCTGTTCGTTGATGGAATCATCGATAGCCTTGTCCTGCAGCCACAGGTGAATTTTTTCCGGCGACAGGTTGTCCGCTGCCGTGGATTCATAGAGTTCGGTCAACAACCGGCTGGCGATATTGACTATTTTGGCCGCGCCGATGATGCGGAACGAGTTGCCGCGGTTGTTGATCTCGACGCCAAGCCGCCTTTCAATCTGGCGCAGGTGGGAATCCAGGGAACCGCACAGGTTGGCCAGTCTCTCGTTGTCGGCCGGTTCAAGCCTGACATCAGCAGAGACGGGATGGGTAATGTCCGCGGAAATACTCAAGTATCAGGATGCCGGAGATACGGGGACGGAATTCAATTCCGTCCCCTTTAAATGTGTAGCCTGCCCCCGTATCCCGCTCGCGGGCAGTTCCCCGCGCAGTGAATTAGGGAGTGCCCGGGTAATCGTTACGTCCACCATCTCGCCGATGAGCCCGGTGTTTCCGGGGAAGTTTACAACGCGGTTGTTTTCAGTGCGGCCGGACAGTTCCCGCGGGTCCTTCCGGGACGTTCCATCCACCAGCACCTTATGAACCGAACCCACCATGCTCCTGCTGATGGCCCGGGCTTGTTGGCTGATCCTGGCCTGGAGGATTTGCAGGCGCTGTTTTTTCTGTTCCGGTGTAATATCGTCCGGATAACTTGCCGCCGGGGTGCCGGGCCGCTTGCTGTAGATAAAACTGAATGACTGGTCGAAGCCGATTTCCGCAACCAGGTCCAGCGTGGCCTGGAAATCGGCATCGGTCTCGCCGGGGAAACCCACGATGAAATCGGAGGAGATGTTGATGTCCGGCCTGATTTTTCGCAGCTTTCTTATTTTCGATTTGTATTCCAGTAAGGTGTGTCCCCGCTTCATCAGGGCGAGTATGCGGTCGGACCCGCTCTGCACCGGCAAGTGCAGGTGGCTGACGAGTTCGGGCACACGGCCATAAACATCAATAAGGCGATCGGAAAACTCGACCGGATGGGACGTCGTGTAGCGGATACGGCGGATGCCGCCAATCGCGGCGACATACTCGACCAGGTCTGCCAGATCGGCGCTGCCGCCTTCGAAAGTGGCGCCGCGGTAGGCGTTCACGTTCTGGCCCAGCAGCGTAACTTCTTTTACTCCCTGCCCGGCGAGGTCGGCCACTTCGGCGATGACATCATCCAGGGGCCGGGAGATTTCCTCCCCGCGGGTGTAGGGCACGACACAGAATGTGCAGTACTTACTGCACCCTTCCATGATGGAGACAAAGGCAACGGGACCGTCCGCCCTGGGCTCAGGCAAACTGTCGAATTTTTCGATTTCGGGAAAGGAGATATCCGTAGCCGGTTTACCGGTGCGCTGCGCCTGGTCGTACAGGCCGGGCAGCCGGTGCAGGGTCTGGGGGCCGAATACCATGTCCACGAACGGCGCGCGGCTGTAAATCGCCGAACCTTCCTGGCTCGCCACGCAACCCCCGACGCCGATCATGAAACCGGGTTTTTCCCGTTTCCTGTTGCGCCAGCGGCCGAGTTCCGAGAACAGTTTTTCCTGGGCTTTTTCCCGTATGGAACAGGTATTGAAGATGATGAAATCGGCTTCATCCGGCTCCCGGGTTTCCTCCATTCCATGGGATGCGCGCAACACGTCCCGCATCTTTGCGGAATCGTATTCGTTCATCTGGCAGCCGAATGTCTTGATAAAGAGTTTTTTTCCCATTTTCCGTCCGGTTTGCGGGGATCGGCTAAGTTACACCTTGAGGCGATCTGGTGGCTATGGGTGGACTTGAACCACCGACTTCAGCATTATGAATGCTGCGCTCTAACCAACTGAGCTACATAGCCAGGAATTTGAGAACAGCATGAATTCTGGTAAATGCCGCGGTTCTTGTCAAGGGAATTGCTTCAAACCAGAAGGGTCTTAATCAGTATACCCGCAACGCCGGCTGTGACAATCCATAATAATCGAGTAACCGTATCAAGTTTGGTTTCGACAACGGTGAGTCGGCTATCGATTTTATCAAGGCGTTCACTGTGTCTGTCGCCTTGCGCTGACACCGTGTCAAGCTTGTTTTCGACAACAGTCAGTCGGTTGTCGATATTATCCAGGCGCTCATTGTGTCTGTCGCCTTGCGCTGACACCCTGTCAAGCTTGTTTTCAACAACGATGAGTCGATTATCGATTTTATCAAGGCGTTCATTGTGTCTGTTACCTTGCGCTGACACCGTGTCAAGTTTGTTTTCGACAACGATGAGTCGCTTATCGATATTGCCCAGACGTTTATTCTGTTCTTCGCCTTGCACGGACCTGGCTGCGTTTGTGGCTGTTTCTTCGCCAACCTTGGCCTCAATCAGGGCGTCATATAACTCTTTGTTTATTGTACTCATTGTGTTCTCCATTTTGATATCTCCTGTGTGTTCCACCCTCTGGAAAGTCGTGCTGCTAATAATATACCGCAATCCGTTTTTCCTGAGTTCACGTTAGCTTATCCCACGCATTAAGTCAATTATTATTATGCAGTAGGATGCAGCAGGAACGGGAACTCTTTATTGTGAATGTGTTACTCTTTTTAACGAGTTCAACCAGTAGGAGTTTTACAGATGAATACAAGCCTGACCTGGGCTGGAGGGGCCGCGTTTGTCGGCGAATCGGAAAACGGCCGGACCATCCTGATTGACGGGCCGCCCGAAGGCGGCGGCAGGAACCTGGGGCCGCGTCCCATGGAGACCCTGTTGCTGGGAATGGGTGCCTGCATGAGTTACGACGTGTTGTCCATCCTGAAGAAATCGAGAAAGGAAATCAGTGATTGCAGGATCGAAATATCTTCAACCAGGGCGGATGATCACCCCAGGGTATTCACCGATATTCGGGTGCATTTCATAATTTCAGGGACAGATCTCAAGGCGGCGCAGGTGGAGCGCGCGATCAACCTGTCTGCGGAGAAATACTGTTCCGCATCGATTATGCTGGGGAAGACCGCGGAAATTACGCATACGTTTGAAATCAGGGAATAGTCCCTGAATTAAGGGGTCAGAGTAAAATCACCCCTGATCTTGCCACCGGGAAAGTTCCTCGAGATTTTACTCTGACCCCATCTATCTTATACTCCTGCGAAAGCAGGAATCCAGTGAAATACTGTGTCGCCCGGAGGGCGACCCTTTGCAACACTGGATGCCGGGTCAAGCCCGGCATGACGGAGAGTCTCAGATTTTCCTGGGGTTTTCCGCGCGGCTGATGGTAAAGCCGATAATTTCTTCACCTTCGTCTATACGCAGAAGTGTATGGCCGGTCCTGGCGCAGTAGGCCTCGAAATCGACCACTGAATGGGGGTCGGTTGCCTCGACGAACAGGATTTCTCCCGGCTGCATCCTGTTCAGGAGCAGTTTTGTCTTGAGGACGGGCAACGGGCAGTTGAGGCCTTTGGCGTCCAGGTAGTGATCGAAACCGGTTTCCGAGCCTGCCACCGGTTTCAGCCCTCTCGTCTTTGCCGCACCGCTGCAGCCAGGGATTCAAGGACCGGTTCGGTCATCTCCCAGGATATGCAGGCGTCGGTCACACTCAGGCCGTATTCCAGTGAAGCCGCATCCTTCAGGGCCTGCTTGCCGGCTTTAAGGTTGCTTTCTATCATCACTCCGCAGATATGCCTGGAACCGCCGGCAAGTTGCCGGCAGACGTCCTCCGCAACGAGGAGCTGGCGCGTATGGTCCTTGTCGCTGTTGCCGTGGCTGAAGTCCACCATGACCCGGTCCGTCACTTTTGCCGCGCACAGTTTTTTGGAAGCCGCCTTGATGTCCGCTTCGGAGTAATTGGATCCGTTAGACGCCCCGCGCAATATCAGGTGGCAACAGTCATTGCCGGTGGTCGATACGATCGCGGAGATGCCTTGCTTGGTGACCGAGAGGAAATGGTGCGGGCTTTGCGCGGCGCCGATGGCGTCTATGGCGATCTGTATGTTGCCGTCCGTGCCGTTCTTGAAGCCCACGGGCATGGACAGTCCGGAAGCCAGTTCGCGGTGTACCTGGCTTTCCGTGGTGCGCGCCCCGATGGCGCCCCAGGACACCAGGTCCGCAATGAATTGCGGCGTGATGGTATCCAGGAACTCCGAGCCCGCCGGCAGGCCGATGGCGCCCAGGTCTATCAGCAATTTACGGGCTTTGCGTAAACCCGCGTTGATATTGAAACTGTTATCCAGGTTGGGGTCGTTGATCAGGCCTTTCCAGCCCACCCTGGTGCGCGGTTTTTCGAAATAGACCCGCATGATGACAAGCAGGTCATCCTGCAGACGCTCTGCAACCCCGACCAGTCGCCCGGCATAGTCCAGCGCGGCATCGGGGTCGTGAATCGAACAGGGCCCGACTATCACCAGCAGCCGGTCATCTTCTCCCCTGATGATGGCGCCGGCTGACTCCCGGGTTCTTGCGACAAGGTTTGACACCTCCTCGCTGATAGGGAACTCTTCCATCAGGATGGCAGGAGATACCAGGGGGCGCAGTTCGGCTATTCTTAAATCGTCTGTCAGTTGAAACATAATGCCTGTCTAACGCGGATGTTGCGCAAATGAGCGGGGACGGAATTCAATTCCGTCCCCTTCAGCATTAAATTATACCCCAAAACTGTCCCGGTTGATGCTGGCATACCAGCTACGGGCGTAGGCGGCCTCCCTGGCCCGGTACTCCATGCCGGCTTTCAGCGGGCTGAGTCCGCCGGCGCGTTCAACCGGTTTTATCCTGTTGTCTTCATAACGGTACATGGCATTGACGGAAATGCCGTAATCCGGCGCAACCAGGCTGTAACAGGTATTGTGGTAGAACATGGCGCCGGGGTCCCGATCACGTAGCAGGGATACGATGGCAAGACTGCATGCCTTGGCCTGGCTGTTGGCGGAGGAAGCCGATTTCGGCATGTTGCCGGCCAGGCAACTGTCACCCAGGACGTGGATGCCGGGCACAAGGGTGGACTCGAACGTCTGGTGATCGACCGGACACCAGCCGTTCTCATCGGCCAGTCCATGGTCCACGGCCAGCCGGCCCGCCTGCTGGAACGGGATGACGTTGGCCACGTCAACCTTGAATTCACCCGCTTCGGCCTGCAGGGACATGCGTTTGGGATCGACGCCGATGACCAGGCCGCCCGCGGATATCGGGATATGTTCAATCATGCCGGGATAAAGCGCTTCCCAGGCCTCCTCGAATAAATCCTGCTTGGAGAAATGTTCACCGGCGTCCAGGATCAGCACCTTGGCGCGCGGGTTGGCCCGCTTCAGGTAATGCGCCACCAGGCTGGCGCGCTCGTAGGGGCCGGGCGGACAGCGGAACGGCGTGCCCGGCACCACGATGGCAAACACGCCGCCGGCGCGCATCCCGGCCAGTTGTTTCCGCAACAGCCTGAGCTGTTCCCCGCCGTGCCAGGCGTGGGGCATGACCGAACTGGCCGCTTCATCGTAGCCGGCAAAGATATCGTTCCAGAGAAAGCTGATCCCGGGCGAGATCACCAGCCGCGTGTAGGGCAGGGTGGTCCCGTCCGCAAGCGTGACGACCCGTTTTTCAGGATGAATGGCGCTTGCCCTGGCATGGATGACGTTGACGCCGTAGTTTTTTTTCAGGTTGTCATAACCCAGGGAGATGGTTTCCGCTTCCCGCAAGCCGCCCAGCACGGCGTTGCTGAACGGGCAGGTGACATAACGCGATCCGGCCTCGACCAGGGTTACGTCGATATCCGGGTCAAAGTACCGTATATATTTGGCGCAGGTGGCCCCGCCGTAACCGCCGCCGATGATGACGACCCGCGGCGCTCCCCTGCCGGGCGGGCGGGAACAGGATGGTAAAACTCCACTGCCGAGGGCCGCGCCCGCAGTCAGGGCGCCGGCAAGGAAACGGCGGCGCGTCTGTGACATATCAACGTTCCCCCCGGCCCAGCATGGCGCTGATCCGGTCGATCTCCGCATCGGTCAGGGCCTTGCTGATACGGTTCATGATCGTTGCCTGCTCCCGGCTGGTTTTGTACGCGGTCAACAGTTCCTTTATATAGGTCTCGGACAGGCCCTGAAGCGGTGGTATGGTATCGGCGCCGGCACCGGTTGCGCTGTGGCAGGTGTAACAGGTCGCGATGACCAGGCGGAAATAAGCGATATCCGGCGCTTGCTCCTCCACCGCGCATACCGGAGTCCAGGCAGCCAGGATTTGCAGGAACAATGTGATGAACAAAAACTTATACACCTTGCAGGTCATTTGCATGGCGACAGCATAGCAGTTATTGAGAAGTCAGAATATATGGGGTCAGAGTAAAATTATAATTAACGTGGTCGATGGCAGGAATCGGGGAAATTTTACTCTGACCCCCGAAATCCATGGCAGGAACCGGCGTAATTTTACTCTGACCCCACAATTCTACGCTGCAGTCAGTTCGTCCAGCAGCGGGCCTGATATGCAGATTACGCCGGGCCTGGGCAATGTATCGCCGCCGCCGGGCCAGTGGCTGCTCAACGCGCCTGTTGCATCGGAGCCTTCCCCCGGATGCTGCACCGACAGGAACAGGGTGCGCCCGTCCGGACTGAAAGTGGGTCCGGTCAGTTCTGCGCCCGGCGGGGCTGAAGCCACCTGCACCGGTATGCCGGCATGTGCGCCCGACATGGGGATATGGAACAGGCCGTTGTTTTTGAAAGGCGCGTAAACCAGCCCATACAGGTCGTGGGATGCGATGTCCGTACACAGCCAGAGGTTGCCTCGCGGGTCGAAAACCAGGTTGTCCGGGCAGGCAAAGCCGTTTTCCGTGCCGCCCGCCAGGAAGGTACTTGCGGTAAACTCCTCTGCAGACGGATCGTTATTCTTTTCCACCAGTTTAAGAAGGGAACCATACGGGCGCAGCGGGTGCTTGGTCAGGGCGATCAGCACGGCGCCGGTTTGCGGGTCTATCTCTATATCTTCGGGGCGGTCCTGGGGCGTGGCGCCGGCCAGCTTTGCCGCCTCGCGGGTGCGGATTAGCAGTTCTGTCTGTGTCCTGAACGCGTCCTTCAGACGTTTGTCCCTGTCCAGTGACAGGGGCAGCCAACGGCCCCGGTCCGTGTCGGCCGCGTACAGGGTGCCCTGTTCCAGCGAGCCGGGTTCATCGGCAACGAACTTGTAGATGTGTTCGTCAGTTTTGTCATCGCCCATGTAGACTACCGGCCTGCCGTCATGCGCCAGGGTCACGGTGGCGCCTTCATGGGCAAACCGGCCCAGGGTAGTAAGCTTGTTTGCCGCGCCGGTGAACGGGTCGATTTCCACTACCCAGCCGTAGTGCTCGGGCGGGTAATCGAGGTAACGGTCCCAGCCGATGAGGGTGTCTTTATCGTGCACGCGTCTGCCGTCCTCGAACCTGACGTCTCCGTAGAAGAAGTGGAAGTTCTCCTCGCAGGTGAGTACGGTGCGCCACGGCGTCACGCCGCCTGCGCAGTTGCCCAGGGTGCCGATGGCTTCACGGGTTCCGGCAACAGGCTCCGCGGAACTGATCGGTATGGGCGTTGTAGCATCGATGCGCCGGTTGTAACGATCATCCGGAACCAGGCGCCAGTGTCCGTCGCTCATGCGGATGCGGATGATGCTGCCGCCCACTTCCGTTATTTCCCGGTCGATGTCCTGCCTGGATTTGTCCGCAGGGTCGCGGGGCGAAGAAAAATAACCTGACAGCACTTCCTCGTGGTTCACCCATAACAGGCCGTCATGGGGATTGCCGTCGATGGGGAAGAAGGCGGTGTAATCGTTATTGAAGCCGAAACGGTCGCCCCTGCCGTTTATCGGGTCTCCCCAGGAAACCAGGAGTTCGTATTCCAGTCCGTCAGCCAGGACCACCTCGTCTTCCGTAGCCGGCGCGATACCCGCAATCCCGGAAGTGCGGCCGGGACCTGAGCAGGATATAACCGGAAGCGCGGCAGCAGTCGCGCCCGCGGTCCTGCCCATGAAGCTGAGAAATTCCCGGCGGGACCAGTTACTTTTCGTCATAAGAACTATCAGTGGTCAGGATTTGTGGGGTCAGAGTAAAATTACCTCGGTTCCTGCCATCAACCACGATAATTATAATTTTACTCTGACCCCATCTTTCATGCAGCATGTAAACGACGCGCCCTGGCGGCCGCGGCGAGTTCACCGATCAGTTCCTCGGAGTCGTCCCAGCCCAGGCAGGCGTCGGTGATGCTCTGGCCGTAAACCAGCTCCTGCCCTGGTACCGCGTCCTGGCGGCCTTCCTTCAGGTGGCTTTCGATCATTACGCCGAAGATCCTGTCGTCGCCGTCCCGAACCTGGCTGCAGATGTCGGCGCCCACCTGCAGTTGATTCCTGTGCTGTTTGCTGCTGTTGGCGTGACTGAAATCCACCATGACGCGGGCCGGCAGGTTGGCGGCGGTCAATTCCGCGGCGGCGCTGTCGATACTCCAGCGGTCGAAGTTGGGCCGCTTCCCGCCGCGCAGTATGATGTGGCAGGCGTCGTTGCCTTTCGTGGTATAAATCGCCGAGTTGCCTTCCTTGCGCAGGGACAGGAAATGGTGCGGGACGCTTGCCGCTCGTATTGCGTCCACGGCAATCTTCACCGACCCTTCGGTGCCGTTCTTGAACCCGACCGGGCAGGACAGCCCCGAGGCCAGTTCCCGGTGCACCTGGCTTTCCGTGGTGCGCGCGCCGATGGCGCCCCAGCTTACCAGGTCCGTGACGTACTGGGGGGTGATGATATCGAGAAACTCGGTACCGGCCGGGACGCCCATTTCGTTCAGGTCCAGCAGCAGTGTGCGGGCCAGGCGCACCCCCTTGTTGATACGGAAACTGTTGTCCAGGTCCGGGTCGTTGACCAGCCCTTTCCAGCCCACCGTAGTCCTGGGTTTCTCGAAATACACCCGCATGACGATCAGTAAATCGTCGGAGTATTTCCCAATCAGCGTCTTCAGGCGGCCTGCGTATTCCCTGGCCGCGTCCACGTCGTGTATGGAGCAGGGGCCGGCCACCACCATCAGGCGCTGGTCGGCGCCGTTCAGCAGGTTGCCGATGGCCTGCCGGGTCAGCCAGGTGGTCTCGGCCGCGGCCTCGGTAATGGGGATCTCCTCACAGATCTCCGCAGGAGGCGTGACGGCCTTGATGGAGGCGATGCGTAAGTCGTCGGTTTCGCGCATGGCGGGTCAGCCCGGGGGCCAGGTGAAGGAGCGCCCGCCGAGGACGTGCAGGTGCAGGTGGAACACGCTCTGGCCAACGCCGGCGCCGTTGTTTATCGCCACCCTGAAGGCGTCGCCGATGCCCTCGTCCGCCGCCACCTTGTTGGCGGTCAGCAGCAGGTGTCCCAGCAGTGACTCATCGTCGTCAACGGCGTCCATGAGCCGCGCGATGGGTTGCTTCGGGATGACCAGGATATGCACCGGCGCCTGCGGGTTGACATCCCTGAACGCCAGACACCTGTCGTCCTCGTAGACGATATCGGCGGGTATTTCCCGCCTGATAATCTTTGCGAAAATTGTCTCTGTCATGATGGTTTTATATCCTGACTGAAAAGGCGGGTTATAATAACAGGCAGCGCCTGAAGTAAAAAGCGCTTTGGAAGAAAAAGGTACCAGGGGTCAGAGTAAGAAATTCGTCAGAATTTTTACTCTGACCCCATATATCTAACCCCAGATATCGAGGAAATTAAATCCCATGGAACACTGTGAGCATCACCAGGTAAAAACAGACACTGCCTCGACGGCCGCGACAGTCACCCTGCATTGCCTGGCCGGCTGTTCCATAGGCGAGTTCATCGGTCTCGCCATCGGCGTGGAGTTCGGCCTGTCGGTAGCTGCCACCATCACCCTGGCGACGGTACTGGCGTTCATCACGGGTTTTGCGTTGACCCTGTACCCCCTGGTTTACCGCAGGGGCATGACGGTGGCGCTGGCATTCAAGACCGTCTGGATCGGAGAGGTGATCTCCATCGCCGTCATGGAAATCGCCATGAATGTTACTGATTACCTGGTCGGCGGCATGTCCGCCACCTCGATGTTCGACGCCATATTCTGGATCGGCTTCGCGGCCGCCCTGGTGGCCGGATACGTCTTCGCCTATCCCGTGAATTATGTCATGGTGAAGCGCAATATGCCGCGTTGTCATTAAACCTGGCGGAGTTGGCAGCGCCTCTCCCCGGGCTCACAAACCATGGCCGATGACTTCTCAGACCTCCGGCAGGAATATCGCCACGTAGCGCTGCTTGAGCAGGATGCAGACCCGGACCCGGTAGCACAGTTCAAGGACTGGTTCGGGCAGGCCGTCGATTACGGCGTGCCGCTGCCCAATGCCATGGCGCTGGCAACGGCGACCAGGGACGGGAAGCCCAACGTGCGGTTTGTCCTGTTAAAGGATGTCAGTGAAGAAGGCTTTACCTTTTACACCCACTCCGTCAGCGTAAAAGGCAGGGAGATCGCAGAGAACCCGGACGTTGCCCTGGTATTTTACTGGACCCAGATGCACCGCCAGGTGCGGGTGGAGGGCAGGGCGCACCTGCTTTCGCACGAGGAAGCGGACGCTTATTTCAACACCCGGCCGCACGACAGCCGGCTCGCGGTCTGGGTGGCAGACCAGAGCGTTGAGATTGAGAGCCGGGAGTTCCTCGAGAGCAGGATGGCCGAGATAGCGGAACAATATCCGGGCGAGTCAGTGCCCCGTCCCGCTACCTGGACCGGCTACCGGGTCGTTCCCGAGCGCATCGAATTCTGGCAGGGCAGGGAAAGCCGCCTGCATGACCGGTTGTTGTATACCAGGGAGGAGGGCGGCTGGAAGATTGTCAGGCTGGCGCCCTGAAGGGCGTATGGCTCACTGAATAACCGGTTGATTATTCCGTCTCAGGATTGCGGAACGCGGGTCAGTGCGTCCTCCAGGGTGTCGGCGATGTCAATAATGCGATCGAACCCCGTGATCCGGAATACCCTGCTGATATCATTATTCAAGGCGCAAAGCACGCATCGTCCCCCGGATTTCTCCAGGGTCTCGGACGCAAACTGCATGACCCGTACGCCGGCGCTGCTGATGTAATCCAGGTTGGAAAAATCCACGATCACGCCCTTCTCTCCGGCGTCGATATGGCCCTTCACAAGCGCCTGAAACTCCCCGGCATTAACGCTGTCCAGCCTGCCTTCAGGCGACAATACCAACGCCTGTTCTGCGCGGTCTTCTTTTACGGTTAAGGACATGGATATTCAATATTATGGGAATTACACAGATTAGTTGACAAGGTTAGCGGGCATCGCCGTCAAGATGTTGGAACATGAAGTCACCTGGAACGCGTTGGCTTATCCAGATCAACGATACGACTTGATCATCAACCAGATAATCACAGGAAAGGCTGTCAGCGTTCCACCGAGTGCCGATTCGAACATCCATGATTTGACCTTGCCTGACAACAAATGACTCATCCTCTACGGTGATCTCTATACGGTGATCTGGATCGTTCTCATAATCAGGACGCTTTTCTACAACGCGGCTGCCATCAGTATCATGTACAACATACCCGCGAAAGATTTGCAGTTGCATATCCGTATCGTCATCAGCGTAAAAGCGTCTCTTTCCGATGTATTTCTCATGCAGGTTGTTGAACTTCGATACATCAGCCATCAGCGTTTCTTTCAGTTCATCAAACCTGTGTTGCACAGTACACCTTGCCCGAAGGCTAACCCAGTCCTGTTCGTTGATCTCTGTCATTAAAACCTGAAAAAAGTTACAAAAAAGTGCAAAAAAATTTGGAACATTAGTTGACAAATCTATTAGGTTTTACTATACTTTCATCATAGTAACTTGACTGGAATTATAGACATGAAACAGAAAAAAACCAAGCGCAGAGCAAAGACGTTAAGCCTCTTTGAGATCATGCAGATGTATCCGACCGAGGAGTCAGCCTTCCAGTATTTTGAGGGGCTGCGCTGGGGCGATACGCCTGTTTGCATGAAGTGCGGTTGTGATGAGAAGATCACGAAGCAGAAGAATTACAAAAAGGGCTACTGGTGCGGGTCTTGCCGGTCTTACTTTACGGCCTTCACGGGAACGCCTATGGAGCATAGCCGGGTTAAGGATATGCGGAAGTGGCTGTTTGCGGCTTACCTGCTTATGACGGCCCGTAAAGGAATCTCCAGCTTGCAGTTAAGCAAGGAATTGTCCGTTACGCAGACAACAGCCTGGTACATGCTTCACCGGCTACGTTTGGCCTGCGGGGAAGATATGCAAGCGTTAAAAGGACAGGTGGAAGTGGACGCAACCTACCTGGGCGGGAAGGTTAAGAACATGTCCAACACGCGGCGCAAAGAGCATGAAGGCCGGGGAACAGTTGGCAAGCAGGCCGTCATGGGGATGCGCGAGCGTGAAGGGAATACCGTAGCTATGCCGGTTGCCAGCGAAGATCAGGAAACAGTGAAGCAAGCCGTTAAAGCACAGATTGAACCGGGAACGACTATTTACACGGATGAGCACAGGGGTTACAGCGTGATCGGAAAGCTGCCCTATGGACATGAAACCGTCAATCACTCCGCTAAAGAGTTCGTCAACGGCATGGCGCACACCAACGGCATGGAGTCTGTGTGGGCCGTTATGAAGCGCGGGTTTCATGGCGTATATCACCACTGGAGCGTTAAGCATTGCGCCCAATACGTGAACGAGTTCACGTTCCGGCTGAATGAAGGGAATGTTGAGATCGACACACAAGACCGGCTTAACAGCCTGTTCCGGACCATGAAGGACAAGACCATTACCTATGAGGAATTGACGGCATGAGTTCCTGCAACATAGGCAACAGGACGATCTTCTGTGATGACAACATCGACATTTTGCCGGGTATAAATTCGGACAGTGTTGATTTGATTTATCTGGACCCGCCTTTCAACAAGAACAAGAAATTTACGGCTCCTATCGGCACCAGTGCCGAGGGAGCAAGTTTTAAGGACATTTTTCGCGAGGATGATTTGAAAGACGAATGGCTGCTGACCATAGAAGAAGATGAACCCGACCTGTTCCATTACTTGAACGGAATAAAGGGCGTAGGCAAGCCCTATAACTTCGCTTACCTTGCGTATATGGCCGTTCGGCTGATTGAATGTCGGCGCATCCTAAAACCGACCGGATCGGTTTACCTGCATTGCGACCCCACAATGTCCCATTACCTGAAAACGACAATGGATTGCATTTTCGGGGAAGAGAATTTCAGGAATGAAGTAGTTTGGTGTTACAGGGAAGCAATTAACTCATCAAAACGCTGGAACAGAAAGCACGATACATTGCTGTTTTATTCCAGTTCAAAGAAATGGACTTTTAACGCAAATGAAGTTTTACAGCCTCATTCAGAATCAACAATTAAGAAGTATCGCCATGAAGATGAAAAAGGGAAGTATCGACTAATGGGCAGAGGAATAACTGGAAGCCCGATAAAATCAAAGCGTGATATAGCTCAGGAATGGGAAATTACTCATCCTGAATTGGTGTATCGCCAATATTTGCGGAAAGGGACATATCCGGTTGACTATTGGTTTATTGATGTCATTAACCAGAATGCAAAAGAGCGCGTAGGCTATCCCACACAGAAACCCCTGGCATTACTGGAGCGCATCATACTGGCATCCAGTAACGAGGGTGATATTGTGCTGGACCCGTTCTGTGGTTGTGCAACGACTTGCATTGCGGCTGAAAAACTGGGGCGTACCTGGATCGGCATAGACATATCCATCAAAGCCTATGAACTGGTACAGGAACGGTTGGCAAAGGAAACGGCCAGCATCTTCGAGGGTGATGTCGTTGTCGATCTGAAAACCGACCCGCCGAAGCGGACAGACCAGGATAAAGATTACAGGGAGCAGAAATACGTCTATGTCATATCGCACCCGAATTATCCAGGGGAATACAAGGTTGGCATTGCAAAGAACTGGAAATCAAGATTGAACTCCTATCAGACTTCGGACCCGGACCGGCAATACAGGATGGAATTCAAGATGGAAACGCCCTGGTTTCGGGAAACAGAGCGGCACATCCATGAGATATTCGATAACAAGCATGAATGGGTAGCCGGTAATATGGATGATATTATCAACGAAATGCAGAGTTACAATCCGTCAAATCACCTATAGGGGAAGCATTAGGAGATGACTCGCAAGCGTCAATGGCAGATTGTCGGCCTGATTTATCTGGTTGGGGCTTTGCTATGGCTATCATCCTGTGACCGTCTGGATGTTGACGTTGTGGAAGTAGAGGCCGAAGTCCCCGGCAAGGTCAGCGGGATTGATAAACCGCTTGTCCTGCACGTCAGGGGGCGGGAGAATATCAGCGATGCAGACTTGTACGCGTGGGCCGCGAAGGAGTGCAGAGACAACCTGGTATTGCCGCCAGTGGCAGCGGTGCCTGTTATCCAGCGACACAAGACCGATCCGCAAACAGGACGGCAACAAATACGGATAACCTGCTATCGGGACAAGTGGAGTGTTCCGGAGTAGAATGATTAACCAACTAGGGGAGGTAACGACAATGACTAAAGATGCATTAGACAAAGCTGCCAGGGCATTACTGAAAATGGGGCCGGTTCCGCACAAGAGGCCGGGGAAACCCACAAAGAAAGACCTGGAGCGCAAGTTCAAGATGACGACCAACCGCAAGGACAGGCCGGTTATTCGGGAGACCGGGTAACACCGGCCTTGTCAACTAATCTGTGTAATTCAATATTATCATTCAGGGAACCTCTGATTAAGTCAGAGCTTCCCAGGTTATTACCGTCGCCAGTATAGCATTGATCCTGACGTTTGTTTTTATGTGCCGGATCCGGCATCCCGCCGCAATACCAGGCAAGTCATGTCATCCGCCGCGGGCGCGCCGGCGGAAAAATCCACAATGGCCTGCCAGAGCCGATCCACTATCTGCTGCAACGGCAAATCTTTCATGGGAGCAAAGGTGTCGAACAGTTTTTCACTGCCGAACATTCTGTCGTTCATGTCCACCGCATCGGTCAGGCCGTCGGTGTACAGGAGTATCGTATCGCCGGGCGCGAGTTCCCGCCGGCCGGCCGCGTAGTCGTAACCCCCATCGACTCCCATTGCCAGGCCATCTGTCAGCGGCAGATCGCCCGAGGCGCCTGATGCATCAAAGTACCGCGCAGGCTCATGCCCGGCATGGACATAGTCAATAACCCCGGTGCGGCTGTCGACCAGCCCCATTGCGCAGGTGACGAATAATCTCATGGGATTGACGCGACAAATCTCCCGATTGGCCTGGCCGGCGATTTCGGTAATGCCGGTACAACTCTCCGCCGCATTACTGATCGCCGCCTGGGCGGCTACCATGAACAGCGAGGCGGAAACCCCCTTGCCGGAGACATCGCCCAGCGCGTAAAACAGCCGCCCTCCATCGAGTTCCTGTAACATGACAAAGTCGCCGCCCACCTGTGTTGCGGGGGTCATGCGGGCGTAACCCTGTACGCTCCCGGCCGTCACATACCCTTCCTGCACCAGGGCGGTCTGCACGACCTTGGCCATCTCCAGGTCCCGGTCCATGGCCTCCTTGGCCTGGATCAATTGCCGGTTGCTGGCCTGTAATTCCCGGGTCCGTTCCGCGACCAGGGTCTCCAGTTTTTCTTCGCGACTGAACACCTGCGCCGTCATATCGGAAAACACCCGCGCCAGCGCCCCGATTTCGTCCCTGCGGCTCATCACCTGTCGCATGGAGTCCGGTCCGGGTTGAGTGCCGGATTCCACCTCCCTGGCCACATCGGCAATGGTCTCGATTGGATCGGTCAGCCAGCGGGCGCCGACAAACGCGATCACGGCAGTGAGCGCCAACAGCGCCAGGGCAATGAGGAACGTTCTGACAAACTCCGTTTGCAGCGAGCGGGCAATGTTGTCCAGGCTGATTTCGAGGGCTATGCCGCCAATCAGGATACCGCCGGCATTGACGATGGGGGCGGCCACCCACAGGCCGCGCTGCGCCGGGTTCAGCAGGCCCAGGCTTGCGATACTGACAACGGACCTCGTGTCCAGGGCCTGCGTAACCAGCTTCTGTGCCTGGTCGGCAAAGGTGGTGAAGGCGTTCAAGCTCCCGTTGGCAGCAAGCGTCCCGGCGCGCGGCGCTGCCGCCACCAGCTCGTTTTCCCGGTTCGTCACCCATAACGACACCAGGTTGCCTGACTGCGCCAACAGGTCTGCCTGGCTTTGGTAGATGGAGTACAACAGGTTGCCGGAAGCGCCTTCAATGGGGATGTCGACGTGCACCAGGTAGCCGGAGTCCGGTTGCAGCCGGCTCACCCGTTTTGCCCGGACGCCATCCTTCCACAGCACGTTCCCGGCGTACACGGCCGTTTGTCCGGAACCGGTTGTCAACTCGTCAAGTGTGGGGTATTCACCGGTGGCGGCAGCATTTCCGCTGTCATAGATGCCCTTGCCCTTGTTGCCGGTGACGGCAATCCCGCCGATAACGGAAGTCGCGGTAATCTGCTCCAGCGCCGCGTTGATCGACGCAATCGAATGCCCGCCATTCTCCATTACCGCAACCAGGCGCCCGAGCATGAACGCCTGTGTTTCCATCTGCCGTACCAGGATTCCTTCGATCACCGCGGAGACGTCCGTACGCGCCGAGGCGTAGGTTTCGATCAGTATCTCCTGCTCACCCAGTACGATCTCATTGCCCACCTGCACAATCCGGGGCTTGTCAATGCCCGGCGCTCCCACGTACTTGTAGACTTTCTTGTCAATTTCCCGCACCTGCGCGGGCTGGGTAATGTAGTTGTTGCCGCCGATTGTATTCAGCAACGCGTAGAACTTGGATGCCTGTGGCTGCACCACGGGATCCGGGTCAAAGGTAAAGCGGACCCGCTCCCCATCCTGGTCGCGCACACTGGTCAGGTAGGCAAATGCGGTCTCGTCGGTAATCCATATCTCCTCCAGCACCGTGCCGGCCACGATTTCATCGAGCATGGCAAGGATTTCCGGCGGCTGATGGCCTGCCTGCTCGGCGGCGGCAACGATATGCGCAGTAATACGGGCCTGCGCAACCATCTGGTCGTTAAGGGTTGAATCGACCGTTTTCGCCACGTTAGCCAGGGAAATCTCGCCGATTTCCGCAAATTCGGTGGAAAGCAGTTCCACCGTCTGGACAGCGGCAATTTGCACTTCTTCCTGCAGTGCATGCGCACTCCGGTACAACATGG
This sequence comes from Gammaproteobacteria bacterium, assembly GCA_028819495.1. GTDB lineage: Bacteria > Pseudomonadota > Gammaproteobacteria > Eutrophobiales > Eutrophobiaceae > JAAXHV01. The sequence continues at coordinate 21,649 of JAPPLI010000006.1, forward strand.
TAGCGGAGGTAGCGATCACCGTGACGCCCAGCAGGGCGGCCATCACAAGGAACACGCGCACGGGCAGTTTCATGCCGGGTTGTTGCCTGGGATGGTGTGTGGTGGTCATGGGTGATTCCGGGGGGAGTTAAGCGAAGTTGTTTCAGGGCAGTTATCAGGAGTTTACTTGCTGTATCATTCAACCAGCGATGTATGTCTCTAGCTTTGGATTCTTCCCAATAAGTTGTTAAGGTATCTTCAAGCATCAATAGTATAGCCTGAATGCTTAAGAGACGGTTTAGACTCATCATTAACTTTCAGCACCTTATTATCGGCAGAACGGGCGCCAGAAAACGCAGGCATGCACTGGTCATTTTTCTTCTCCTGCAGGTCTATTTTACCTGCAACATCCTGTCGTTTGCGTTCTGGAAATCCGAGCTTATCGTTTTTGGATATCTGGCGATGTATTACGGTGTCTGGCTTGTGGGATTGGTCCTGTTGCTCAGTTTGTGTTTGATAACAAGCGCCCGATTCAATAAGACGCAATTTGATCCTGTTGTTTTAATCGTATTCAGCCTGCCGTTGTGTTTTGGGCTGTGGCTGCAATCCTGGGAAGTTCATCCCGACAGGCTCTGGTGGCACGCCACCTGGATTATTCCTCTCCTGTTCGTTTACTACCGTGTCGGCGTTTTGTATATCGGCAGCGTATGCGTTCTCGTGGTGAGCCTTTGTATCGTGTCACTCCTGGGCCATGCCGACATTTTTACGGGACCTGAACGTACCAGCGAACGAGTTTCTGTCGATACTGACCTAGTACCCTTTCCAGTTAATATTGACATGTTCAGCGGGTCGGGAAGCGGTTG
>JAPPLI010000209.1:0-131 GCA_028819495.1 Gammaproteobacteria bacterium
TCTCCGGCTTCGCAGCAGCTTCAGCTTCCTTACCGTCGTCAGTTGCGGCAGGTTCCGTACCGGCCGGCTCGACTGCCTTCTCTTCCGGCTTTGTCTCCGGCTTCGCAGCAGCTTCAGCTTCCTTACCGTCG
>JAPPLI010000209.1:231-22384 GCA_028819495.1 Gammaproteobacteria bacterium
TCAGTTGCGGCAGGTTCTGTTTTCCTGGAACTCTTCCTCGCGGTTTTCTTCTTTACCTGGACTTTTTCCTGTTTTTCCTTAACGACAGGCGCTCCCTCGGCATCAAGTTCGACAAATTCGTCCTTGTCTCCACCGTCGCCCAGGTGCGCTACGGAATCCTTGCCTGTAATAATCGCATCGGCTATGGCTTTTGTGTACAACCTGATGGACCGGATGGCATCATCATTACCCGGTATCACGTAATCCACACCGACAGGACTGTTATTACTGTCCACCACGCCGACCACGGGGATCTTCAGTTTGACCGCTTCGCTTACCGCGATATCCTCATACCCCACGTCGACCACGAATAACGCGTCAGGCCAGCCTTCCATGTCCTTGATGCCTGCCAGGTTCCGCTCCAGTTTTTCCAGTTCCCGCTGATAATGCAATACTTCCTTCTTGTTCATGCGCTCCATGCTGCCGTCGGTTTTCATCTCCTCCAGTTCCCGCAGGCGATTGATGGACCTTTTCACCGTCTTGTAGTTGGTCAGCAATCCGCCCAGCCAGCGCAGGTTGATATACGGCATCTCACAGCGCTGGGCTTCTTCCCTGATTATCTGTTGCGCGGCGCGCTTTGTTCCCACAAACAATATCTTGCCCTTGTTGGCAGACAACTTGCCGACAAAATTCAGGGCTTCCTGGAACATGGCCTTGGTCTTCTCAAGGTCGATGATATGTATTTTATTTCGGTGGCCGTACAGGTAGGCGGCCATTTTAGGATTCCAGTTGCGGGTCTGGTGGCCAAAATGCACACCCGCCTCCAGCATTTCGCGCATGCTGATATCAGTCATAAAACAAACTCCAAACAGGGTTAAACTTGCGCACATCACACATACCGCCCGGCCGTTCGGAAACTGAACAGCCAGGACCCTGGTATGCGCTCCACGATGTGCGTGTGGATTTACAGTCTCAGCCATTCCCGCCAAATTCCGGGGTCAGAGTAAAATCGCCGATGACGTTGGCAACAGCAAGGCCGGTGGTGATTTTACTCTGACCCCACCCATCTGCCGAGGTTAGCGGGCTCGCTGTTACAGCTTCTCTTGCCTTGACAGCAGGCGCTTTATAACATAGAAGCCTTCTGGGAACAAATGTTTCCGTTTACATGTTATGGCAATTTCGTTAAAAACCCCGGATGAGATAGAGAAAATGCGCGTCGCCGGCGCCCTGGCTTCTTCGGTGCTCACAATGATAGAGCCTCACGTCAAGGCAGGCATTACCACTGCCGAACTTGACAGAATCTGCCACGAGTACATCATCGATAAACTGGATGCAATACCGGCGCCATTGAACTATCGCGGGTTTCCCAAGTCCATCTGCACCTCGATCAACCACGTGGTCTGCCATGGCATCCCGGGAAATAAACGCCTGAAAAACGGCGACATAATCAATATAGACATCACCGTGATAAAGGAAGAATATCACGGCGATACCAGCAAGATGTTCTGTGTCGGACAACCGTCCGTGCGCGCCAGGAGGCTGGTGGACACCACTTATGAATGTCTGCTGCTGGGAATCGACATGGTCAGACCCGGGACGCGCCTGGGCGATATCGGCTACGCCATTCAGTCCTATGCTGAAGCCCGGCAATTTTCGGTTGTACAGGAATACTGCGGCCACGGGATCGGCAGGCAGTTCCACGAGGACCCGCAGGTCCTGCATTACGGCCTGCCGGGAACAGGGGTGGCGCTCGAGGCCGGCATGACGATCACTATCGAACCCATGATCAACGCCGGTAAACGCCACGTCAAACTGCTGCCCGATAACTGGACCGTCGTCACCAAGGATCACTCTCTTTCCGCACAATGGGAACATACCATCCTGGTCACCGGCGACGGCCATGAAGTATTGACGCGCCGGCCCCAAGAGTCATTCTGAAATCTTATACGTAACAACATAAATAATGCCACATCACGGTTCATCATTCCTGCGCCCCTTGCCATTCCCGCGAATGCGGGAATCCAGTGAAAAAACATTCCTTACAAGGAGTTTTGCCTACTGGATTCCTGCCTTCGCAGGAATGACGAACGTGGTGCGATTTATGACACTACGTATAGTACAAGCATGACCGTTGAAGAATCCCTGTTGTTCGACAAAACCGGGCTGGACGGAGATGTTGCCGACGTGGCCCGCTTCAGGCACGCGCTGGACCGGGGTAACCATTACCTGAACGAACGGTTTGAAGCGGGAACGCCGGTGCGCGAGGTCATCAATAAACGCGCCTGGCTGATGGATCAGTTGCTCACCTGCGCATGGCAGCATCATATCCCCGGTGACTCCATGGCATTGATAGCGGTAGGTGGTTACGGCCGCATGGATCTATTGCCTGGATCAGACGTGGATCTCTTGCTGTTGATCAATCCGCGCAGGCAAAAATACCTGAAATCCGGCATTGAGGCCTTTCTCGCCCTGCTCTGGGACATCGGTCTGGAAGTGGGCCACAGCGTGAGGACGGTAAAGGAGTGCGTGCGGGAAGCAAAATCCGATGTAACGATAGCCACAAACCTCATGGAATCCAGACTGATTGCCGGCAATGCAACGTTGTTCACCGGCATGACGGAAATGACGGGACCGAAAAAAATCTGGCCTTCAAGAAAATTCTTTGCGGCAAAATGGGAAGAACAGGCGACCCGCCACCATAAATTCGACGGTAGTGAGAACAACCTGGAACCCAATATCAAGGAAGGGCCGGGCGGACTGCGCGACATCCACACGATCGGTTGGGTCGCGAAAAGGCATTTCGGCGCCGAACGCCTCAGGGACCTGGTCAAGCATGATTTCCTGACCCGGAACGAATATGAAAGCCTGAACAGGGGACACAATTTTCTATGGCGCGTACGCTATGCGCTGCATCTGATATCCGGCAGGAAGGAGGACCGGTTGCTGTTCGATCACCAAAAAAACGTCGCCGGTAAATTCGGCTATACCACGGAAGGCAATTCAGGCGTCGAACAATTCATGAAAACCTATTACCAGGCGGTGAAGGAGGTGAGCCGTCTGAACGAAATGCTCCTGCAGCATTTCCAGGAAGAGATTATATATGCCCGCAGGAGGGAGAAGCTGCGGCCGCTGAACAAGCGCTTTCAGATACGGAACGACTTTATCGAGGTAAAGAACCGCCAGGTCTTTAAAAAATACCCGCTTGCCCTGCTCGAGATATTCCTGCTGCTGCAGCAGAACCAGAATATCAGGGGGGTAAGGGCCAGCACCGTCAGGCTGATCCGGGAGTCACTGCACCTGATCGACGCAGCCTTCAGGGAAGACATAAAGAGCCAGAGCCTGTTCCTGGAAATAATCCGCCAGCCGCGCAGGGTCGGACATGAGTTACGGCGTATGCACAAATACGGTGTGCTGGGCGCGTACATGCCCGAATTCGCCAAAATCGAAGGGCTGATGCAATTCGACCTGTTCCACATCTACACGGTTGACGAGCATATCCTGTTCGTAATCAGGAATATGCGGTACTTCGGCCTGGACGAATACAGGAACAAATTCCCACTGTGCCGGCAGGTCCTGGAACAGGTACCGAAACAGGAATTACTGTATTTTGCCGGCATGTTCCATGATATGGCCAAAGGCAGGCGCGGCGATCATTCCACCCTGGGCTCCAGGGATGCGCTGGCTTTCTGCCGGCGGCACCACCTGAGCGATTATGATGCGAAACTGGTCGCCTGGCTGGTGGAGCATCACCTGCTGATGTCTAAAACCGCGCAAAGAGAGGACATCAATGACCCGGAGGTTATCAACAGGTTCGCGCGGAAAGTGGGCGACACCATACACCTGAACTACCTCTACCTGCTTACGGTAGCCGATATCAACGGGACAAACCCCTCCCTGTGGAACAGCTGGAAAGACGCGCTGTTCGCCGACCTGTACAACAAGACCCTTTCGGCCTTGCGGCGCGGGCTTGAAAATCCGATAAACAAGGACGAACTTATGGCAGACACGAAAGCCGGGTCCCTGGCGATTATCAAGGACGCAAAAGGAGGCGCCGGTGAGACTGAAACCATATGGTCATACCTCAGTGATGATTATTTCCTGCAATACTCCGCAACGGAAATTGCCTGGCATACCAGGGCCATAATGAAAAGCAGGGATGATCGCCCGCCCATGATCCTGCTGCGGGAAGAATCCGAGCGCGGGGCCACCGCGTTGTTTATTTATATGCTTGACCATGACAACATATTCTCGCGTATTTCCCGTACCCTGGACCTGCTGGACCTCAACGTTGTCGACGCCCGCGTCATGAACTCCAACCACGGTTATACCCTTGATACATTCAGCGTACTGGAAAAATCCGGCGCCACCGTGAAAAGCCGCGAGCGGAAAAAGGAAATCATCAACGCACTGAAACAGAACCTGTTGTCACTGGATAAGCCGATAAGACGCGCGGAACGGTTGAAATCGAGAAGACTGCGCCATTTTTCCATACCCACCCGCGTTGACTTCAGCATTGATGACAAGAACAAACGCAATATCATGGAGGTCAGCGCCAGGGACCGGCCGGGCTTTCTTTCATCGGTAGGGATGGCGCTGGAATATTGCGGGACGCGCGTGCAGGCCGCCAAAATCGCCACCTACGGCGAACGGGTGGAAGACCTGTTCTACATAACAGACCGCAATAACCAGGTCATTACGGACAACGCCAAGCTGAAATGCCTGAGCGACACGATCACGATGTCACTCAGCATAAATTAATCCGCAGATGACGCAGATTAACGCAGATGATATGTTGTTTGTGTTGTTTTGTTTTTCTCCGAAAGCACAACGATCCTGTTGAACACTAAATCAAAGAATTAATAAAAAAATCTGCGTTAATCTGCGTCATCTGCGGATAAATAAATGAATATAATCAGAAAGCCGCCAGAGTCGGAAGCTGAATTGATGCGCCGCTGCCGGGCGCTGGCCGGCAAGTCGCTCGGGCAGGTGGCCGCCGAGTTGAATATCGCAGTCCCCGGCTCCCGCGCCAGGGCAAAGGGATGGGCGGGCCAACTCATTGAGCGCTACCTGGGCGCCAGTGCCGCCTCACGGCCCAGACCGGACTTCATGTCCCTCGGAATAGAGTTAAAAACCATACCCGTTAACCGGCAAGGCAGGGCCAGGGAATCGACTTTCGTGTGTATGGCGCCGATGACCGCCGCACCCGGCCTGCGCTGGTCGGATTCCACCGTCAGGCATAAACTCAACCGGGTTCTCTGGGTTCCGATAGAAGCCGACCCCGGTATAATGCTTTCCAACAACAGGACAGGAAACGCCTTTTTGTGGAGTCCGTCGCCGGAACAGGCCCGAGTCCTCGAACAGGATTGGCAGGAACTGGTTGAAATGCTTTGTTTCGGCGAATTTGACAAGGTCAGCGCAAAACACGGTAAATATCTCCAGATAAGGCCCAAGGCAGCCAGTTCCGCCAGCCTGGTCCGCACAACCCTGGCCGACGGCGAAGCCGGTTTGACCCTGCCCAGGGGATTTTACCTGCGCGCCCGGTTTACTACTATGCTGCTTGAAGAATTTCTATCCGCAGATGACGCAGATTAACGCAGATGACACATTTGCGCTCGTCATTCCCGCGCAGGCGGGAATCCAGTGGGCAACAAAACTCCTTATAATGAATGTTTGCTTACTGGATTCCCGCCTGCGCGGGAATGACGAATGGGGCATGCAAAATTATGAAGTCAAGTCATAAGTTATGCGTCGCCCCGATGATGGCCCATACGGACAGGCATTTCCGTTACCTGCTGCGCCTGCTGTCGGCACATGCCATGCTGTACACCGAAATGCTGACCACGGGCGCCCTGTTGCATGGTAATACGGAGAAATATGCCAGGTTCGACGAAACGGAACACCCGGTCGGCATACAGTTGGGCGGCAGCGATCCCGCGGCGCTGGCAAGCTGCGCCGGCATCGCCGCAGACTTCGGGTACGATGAAATAAACCTGAACGTGGGCTGCCCCAGCGAACGGGTCAGGGCCGGACGCTTTGGCGCTTGCCTCATGGCTGAACCCGAACTGGTCGCCGAGTGTGTCCGGGCCATGGCCGAGGCAACCGACCTGCCGGTCACCGTGAAAAGCCGCACCGGCATCGATCAACAGGACGACTATGAACACCTGTGGAAGTTTGTCTCGACCGTTTCCCAAGCCGGTTGCCGTACCTTTATCATCCATGCCCGCAAGGCCTGGCTGCAGGGACTGAGCCCCCGGCAGAACCGGTCGGTGCCGCCGTTGCAATATGATATGGTGTACCGCCTGAAACAGGATTTCCCGGAACTGGAAATCATCATCAACGGAGGCATCACCAGTCTTGCCGAAACGCCCGGCCACCTGCGCCACGTCGACGGCGTCATGCTCGGCAGGGTCGTCTGCAATAACCCTTACCTGCTTGCCGGGGTGGACAAATACCTGTTCGGCGTGAACAATATAGCAGCCTCGCGCATGGAAACGCTGCAAAATTACATGCGTTACATGGAAAGGGAGATAGCCGGCGGCGAGAACCTGTATGCCATGGCGCGGCATATAATCGGCCTGTTCCACGGACAGCACGGCGCCCGCGCATACCGGCGTCACCTGACCACAAAAGCCGTCCAAATGAATGCCGGAATGGAAATTGTCAGGGAGGCAGCAGCATTGGTTAACTAGAGAAACTACATGAAAAATTATCTTTTACTTATTGTTTTTATTTTATTATTTATACTAAACCCTGTCCATGCCGAGGAAACGGGCATGACCGACAGGCAAAAACTCGGTTATGCACTGGGCGTATTTTTCGCACAGAACATATCACAGCAGGATATCGACATGGACGTCGAGTATTTCCTGGCAGCGGTATCCGATATATTGAACAATAGCCAGCCGAAACTGTCCGATGAAGAAATCAGGACAATATTTTTGAAATACCAGCGACTGGAACAGGAAACCAGGGCAAAGCAGGCTGTCGCGAACAAACAGACAGGAAAAGAATTTCTGGACCGGAACAGGACAAAAGAAGGGGTTGTTGAGTTGGAAAACGGCCTGCAGTACAAAATCCTGCGTCCGGGCAGCGGCCCGAACCCTGAACCCGGCGGCGAAGTCACGGTGCATTATCGCGGGACGCTGCTTGACGGGAATGAATTTGACAGTTCATACAGGCGCAACGAGCCTGCCAAGCTTTCCCTCAACCGGGTAATCAGGGGTTGGCAACAGGCGCTGCCGCTGATGAAGACAGGCGCCCTGTGGGAGATATACATACCTTCGGAGCTTGCCTACGGCGCCACCGGGGCGGGCACAATCGGGCCTGATGAAACCCTGATATTTGAGATCGAATTAATTGAGGTTCATTAAAACCGCAGCCTTTGCTTGCCTGTCGTTGCAGTTCGCGCTGTTTGCAGCGGACAGCCGCGCCGGTGAACCGGGGACGGACTTAAGTCCGTCCCCAACAACCGCTGCGGACAGCCGCGCGGACCAGGCCGCGCTTGACGCCGGCGTCCGCGCCTACGAGACCGGAAATTACAAATCGGCCGCCGCAAGCTTCAGGGAAGCCATCAAGGCAGCGCCCCAGGACTCTTCCCTGCACCACTGGCTGGGCAAGTGTTATGGAAGAATAGCTGAAAACGGCAACTGGTTTACCGCCTTGTCCCATGCCGGGAAAACCCTGAAACAGTTTCGCAAGGCGGTAGATCTCGACGCGGACAATTACGAGGCATTACGCGACCTGGTAGATTACCTGGAAACCGCTCCCGCCTTCATGGGCGGGGACAGGCAGGAAGCCGAGCACCTGAGACAACGGCTGGAAGCGTTGCGCTATGCGTATGAGGCAGACTGATTCGGGGACAGATTTAAATCTGTCCCCGTCACGGCTGGAAGCGTTGCATTTTGCGCGCGAGGAAAGTAATGATTAGATTTATCGTGCTGCTGTTGCTGCCGGCTGTCGCGGCCGCCGCACCCCCGCCGGTCATTACGGATGACGAACTGCGGGCGGAGGTGCGTCATGCCCGCGCCACGGTGATCATCACTCATATCCTGGAGAAATATCATTACCGGAACAAGCCCCTGGACGATGATTTGTCCGGCCGCATACTGGATGCCTACCTGGACAGCCTGGACGGCAACCGCAGTTTCCTTCTCGACAGGGACATAAAAGACTTCGAGCGTTATCGCTACCTGCTCGATGATGCCCTGGATACGCCGGACCTGGACCCCGCTTTTGACATCTTCAAGGTGTACCGGCAGCGGGTTGTGGAACGCACAGATTATGCCGGTCAGTTGCTTGATAACGGGTTTGATTTCAGTATTGATGAAGATTACGTGTTTGACCGGCAGGAAACGGACTGGGCGCAGACCGGAACCGACCTGGATGAGACATGGAGGAAAAAGGTAAAGAACGATTACCTGATGTTACTGCTCGCGGACAAGGAGGACGGTGAAATAAAGGATACCCTGCGCAAACGCTATGCACGCCTGCGCACCAGCGCGTTCCAGCTTAATTCCAATGACGTGTTCCAGATGTTCATAAATTCCTATGCCACGGCCATAGAACCGCATACGTTCTATTTTACCCCGCGCTCTTCGGAAAACTTCGATATCACCATGAGGCTCTCCCTGGAGGGGATCGGCGCGGTACTACGCGCAGAATACGATTACACGGTGGTACAGAAAATCATACCCGGAGGCCCAGCCGAGCTTGGCGGTGAACTACGTGAAGAAGACAGGATAATCGGCGTCGGCCAGGGCGTCGGAGGCGAAATAACGGACGTGGTGGGCTGGCGCCTGGATGACGTGGTGGATATGATACGCGGCCCCAAAGGATCGGTAGTGAGGCTGGAAATCCTGACCGAGAGGGCCGGTCTCAAGGACAGCGGTAAAGTCATCTCCATCACCCGGGATGAAATCCGGCTGGAGGAACAGGCCGCCAAATCGGAAACCATCCGACTGGAAAACGGCGGCGAAATCGGCATTATCAAGGTGCCGGCGTTCTACAGCGATTATGCAGCCCAGGCGAAGGGGAAAGAGGATTATCGCAGCACGACCCGGGACGTAAGGCGCTTACTTGCCGGATTGAAGGATAAAAACCTGGACGGCCTGGTAATTGACCTGCGCGGCAACGGCGGCGGCTCGTTGATTGAAGCCCTGGAGTTGACCGGCCTGTTCATCGAATCAGGACCCATTATCCAGACCAGGGATTATTCCGGCAAGATTGAAATTAACAGTGATCCCGACCCGGAAATCAGCTACGGCGGCCCTCTTGCAGTACTGGTTAACCGTAACAGCGCCTCGGCTTCAGAGATCTTTGCGGGCGCAATCCAGGACTACCGGCGCGGCATCATCATCGGCGAACCCACTTTCGGGAAGGGCACGGTACAGAACGTCATCGACCTGAATCATTTTACCGAATCCCCGGATGAAGACCATGGGCGGTTGAAGGCTACCATTGCCCAGTTTTTCCGCATCAGCGGCGGCAGTAACCAACACCGCGGGGTGGTGCCGGACATCATCTATCCCACTGCCCGCTACGGCCAGGACTACGGGGAGCGCGTCCTCGATAATGCCCTGCCCTGGGACAGGGTCAGACCGGTGCGCTTCATATCGGCCAGCGCGCCGGTGGAGAATTTCGCGCTGGCAAGGGAACGGCATGAACAGCGTATCAAGGACGACCGGTTGATCAACCTGCTGCTCAAGGAAATAGAAATCTCGCAATCCAATGAAAATATCAAGAGCGTGAGCCTGCAAATCGATAAACGCAGGGCGGAGCGTGAAAAGCTGCGCCTGGAAGCGGAGGCTGCCCGCAATGAATTGCGCGCGGCCGCAGGACTGGAACCCGTCTCTCCCGATACCGATGACCCCGGCGCTGAGGATACACTTGATCAACTCGACCCGTTTCTGGATGAAGCCGCCAGGATCCTGTACGACCTGGTCGCGCCGATCCGGCAGGCGGCAAACGAGGAACCTGATACAGCACATGATGCGGTGATAACGACGACCGCCGGAGGAATCACTCAATGAGCCGGAAACGCTTGTACATTATTGCCCTGGGCGAATTATCGGATTGAAGGATTACTGGATATAATAAAGAAGATTTATGGCGCATATTAACCAATGAAAAAACCAATGCGCGGGTTTCCCGAGCGCCGTGTCATGTGCCCATAAGATAACCTATATGATTTGAGAGGAGTATTGTCGGTGAAAATCAATCTGGAAATACTGAAGAACGCGGTAGCCGGGTCTGCTGCTGCTTTTCGTTGTGTAACTGACTATCAACCGGCTGGAGGTGTCGGTGACAAGGTTTTTCCACCGACTTACGACGGTGGGAAGTACGCAACCGAAGAACGTATCGACCCGGAAACCGGGGAAGTTAAACAATGCGTGCTGCTGGATTCAGTACAATCGCAGGCTAACCGTATGGAGTTGGCCTTATTGGACGATCAGCGCGCCGGCAGGGTAGAGCTTCCATTGTTGATAGCCCGTTTTGATGACCCGATTTTAGATAAGAAATTCACAGTTACCAGCCTTGAAGCGCCTCATCGCATAGCGGATGCGTTATTTCGGGACAGTCTCCTGGACGGCATCATTTTTCGTAAGTCAGATAAAGGCAGGCTGCTTGACACAGCAGATATACGCAATGCCACCGAATTATTCGGACTTTGCCCTACCGCCTTGGTGTTCGGGCTGTGGGATTCAACGGGACCGCGCGGCGGACTTGGGTGTAAATTTCAAAGGGCAATCGTATCTGAAATAGTGGGATATGGTGTCGTTCCGGGAAAGAAAACATCCAGTCGCCTTGACCCGGCTCAAATTATGCTTGACGCAGGGCCACTGTACCCGCGAGGAGTTGCGGTAACTGATGCTCCAGATTGGACCCTGGAAGATGGGGCTGACAAGACCGAAAAATCCAAGCCCAAAAAGTTGGGTAAAGATGGAAAACCATCAGAAGCAAACCACGGAAATATCGTTCCAAGCATTTCCGACGGTGGATTTACCATAACAAAAGCGAGACAGACAACAACTTTATCCTTGGCAGTCTTGCGCCGCCTACGCTTTCCTCCGAACGGCGCGGCGGATTCCAGCCACGAGACAAACCTGGCAGCCCGCAGTACTTTGGCTGCCTTGGGCCTAGCCGCCGGGAGCCTGGCACGGCTCGATACGGATCTTCGTTCCCGTTGTCAGTTGTTTGCAGAACAGGAACCAATCTGGGAATTACTTGATCATCCAGGAGAAACTCCCCAGCAATATAAATTGGGGCCGGACGACGCTCTTAATCTGCTGCAAGCGGCAATTGTGGAAGCTAAAGCTATTGGTCTCCCATGGGAGGGAGAAATCGAATTGACCCCGGCGCCTGATCTGGTCGAACTTGTTCGGCGCAGTCAAGAATTGGCAAGCGCTCAGGGAACCGACTGAAGCTGATGTTTGCCCTTGGCATCCACTACCTGAACGGGTGGTCGATGGCTGCTGCCGACGGCGCAAGAAAGGAACAGGCAGAATGGCCGCCACACCCCGACCGGGTTTTTATGGCATTGGCTGCAGCCTGGTTTGAAACCGGCGAAGATCCGGCTGAGGGTAAAGCCCTTCGTTGGTTAGAAAGTTTGCCGCCACCCGCTATTGCTGCTTCAGATTATACGACCCGTGCTACTGTAGTGAGTTACGTACCGGTTAATGACCGGGAACGCAAAAGAACATTAACAGAGGTTGGCGGCTTGAAAAAGCTGTCGCCAAAGAAATTTGTGGAGAAACTTAAGGAAGAAGGTCTGGCCCTGTTGCCGGAATACAGGCCACGTCAGCCTCGGGGCTTTCCGGTTGCTATACCCCATGATCCTACAGTGCGCCTTATTTGGCATGATGCAGAACCCGATTCACATTATGTTGCATTAGAACAGTTGGCCGCAAAAGTTACTCATATAGGGCACTCTGCGTCATTTACGCAAGTTTGGCTGGAAAATGGTGATGAGAAAGGTGGATGTTTGATGCCAACTGATGCTATTGCTGAGCGCAAATTGCGAATTCCCTTCACTGGCAGACTCAATCAACTAGTACAGGCATACAATCAAAAGGAATGGTTTGATTACCATGATCTGTGCAGTGAGATTAAACGGACAAAGGCAGAACTCAAGACCATGAGACCTCCACCGAGAACGCCGTGGGGAGATTTTCCAGACACAGTAATTTTAACCCCCGAATCTCAGACAAAACAGCATCCGGCATATCAACGCGCCAAAACAGGCGATGCCGTTGCCGCAACCAACCTTGTCAACGATCTGGTTGAAGATAGTGGAATTGCATCAATCAGAATGCTGATTTCAGAATTCTGTAATAACGGAAAGCCGGCGCTGGTCAGTGCGCATTCCCGGGAACGAGAGGGCATCAATGCGATTCCAATCGCCTTGGCAAAATTGCTTAGTGAGAAACTCGCTGTAGAATACGAAGCAAGTGTGGTACAGACAAACGTAGTATCACACACAGGCGCAGATGGTTATGGACGTCTTGCCCGTCAGGCTAACTTTACTGGTAAACTCACTCGTGCATGTGAATACATCATGGTAGATGACTTCGTAGGCCAAGGCGGAACACTGGCAAATCTGCGTGGTTGGGTTGAGAAACAGGGTGGAAAAGTAATAGGCGCTGTAGCGCTCACCGGCAAGCCTTACTCTGCTATACTGGCCTCTTCACAGGAGCAATTAGATGAACTTAGACGACGACACGGCTCAAAACTTGAAAAATGGTGGCGCGAACACTTCGGCCATGCCTTCGACTGCCTTACTCAATCGGAAGCTCGGTACCTCAGTCGCTCCCCGGATGTTGACACCATACGAAATCGAATTGCTGCAGCAAAGCAAAAAGGAAATGGCACAAGTGGTGGGCGAAGTCCTCGCGAGCAAAAAGAATACATAAAACAGCTTGAAGATCGTTTGCAAGAACGATTCCCTGATGGGCAACGGCCTGTAACACAGCGCCCAGGGCTTGGTCGCTGGCAAGGTTACAGCAAATATCAGGATAAGCCATCACCCACAATAATGCAGGGTTCAGTCTTCGATCCTCGCTTCATCGTCCTGAGCATAAGAGGCAAACGTGTCTCGCTACTGACAACTCTTAAACTTACCGCAGCCCTGCGCGGTTTGCTCATGACCTGTTGCCCTGACCAGCCTCCACCGGAGTGGTTCAGTGGTCATCGCGCAAACGGAACACCGTCCACAACGCCACATATTGCATTGATTCCACTTCCTTTTGTTGGCGCCGAACATGCAGACGGAAGTATTATGGGTTTGGGTGTGATCCTGCCTGCAAGCCTGGACCCGCAAGAAATAAAACACACTCTTGAAGTCTTTTTGCATGACCAAACCACAGGGCTAACGCGCCAACATACTCTGTTTAATGGTCAATGGTTTGAGTGCAGACTCGAACTGGAAACCCGCGAGCGTCCGCCGCAGAATCTTCACACGCACACATGGACCAGGCCGTCTCGAGTCTGGGCAAGCGTAACTCCGGTAGTCCTGAATAGACATTTCGATGGAAAAGACAAATGGGAACAGGCAGCAGACAGCGTAAAAGACGCTTGCAAACATACAGGATTACCAGAGCCTCGTGAAGTAGTGCTATCTCCCGTTTCCATGGTGGAAGGCGTTCCCCATGTCAGGAACTATCCAAAGTTGATTCGTAAGAAAGATAACGGGAAACAAAGCCACAACCATGCAATTATCGTGTTTGACGAGCCTGTGAATGGACCAGTGCTCATCGGGGCCGGACGGTTCAAGGGATACGGGCTTTGCCGTCCCATGGATTGACAACCTGCCAATGTCCCCTGCAGAGTTACGTCCGACAGACTTCCCCGAATTTTTCACCGCGCTCTGGGGAGAGGACAAACCACCGTTTGCCTGGCAGCAACAACTGTCAAACAGGGTATTGGGAGATATACCGAAAAGGGGGGAAGACAAACCGGATTTCCCTGCTTCTGAAGGACAAACTCCAGAGATGCCCTGGCCTAAGGCCATCGCGATGCCAACCGCATCGGGCAAAACAGCTTGTATGGATATAGCGTTATTCTCACTGGCAAGCCAGGCAGGACGAATGGTAAACAAGCAGGTTTTAACGGCGCCGCGCCGGATATTCTTTGTAGTAGACCGGCGCGTGATCGTCGATGAGGCATACGAACGCGCCAGAAGCCTGGTTGATAAACTGGAACAGGCCGGAGAGGGAATACTCAAACGTGTTGCGGATAACCTGCGGATTATTGCCCGCGGAGAAACCACTGACGCCGAAAAAGAACGACCTTTACAGGCTCACATCCTGCGCGGCGGGATGTATAGATCGGAGGCCTGGGCGCGTAACCCCCTGCAACCCATGGTAGTTGCATCGACCGTTGATCAAGTCGGTTCCCGCTTGTTATTCCGGGCCTATGGCCGAGGATCAGGAACCTGGCCCATCTACGCGGGGCTTGTTGCTAATGACAGTCTAATCCTGCTGGACGAGGCCCATTGCGCCCGCCCGTTTTTACAAACGTTAAAAGCAGTGCAACGCTACCAAACCTGGGCACGTGAACCCTTGTCACGGCCTTTCTACCCTGTCGTCATGTCCGCCACTCCGCCCCCGGAGATAACTGATGTATTTGAGGATTTGTCAGAGGAAAAACACAATCCCGGACATCCGTTGGGGCGTCGTTACAGGGCTTGCAAACCCGCGAAACTCAACGTGGTTAGAGGTGCCACAGGGACACAAGCCACGACGAAGTTAGCCAAAGCCCTGGCTAAGGCAGCATCAGAATTGGTCGATGAAGAACGACGCGCTATCGTGGTATTTGTAAACAGGGTAGCCACTGCGCGTGAAGTTGCCCGGTTGCTCCGCCCGGATTACGGAGAGCGCGCGATCCTGCTTACAGGCCGTATGCGCCCTGTTGATAAAGAGGTTATTGTACAGCGGCATCTGAATATTTTTCGGTCAGAACGGTCTGCTGAACGGTCCTTGCCAGAGCCTTATATAGTCGTAGCTACCCAAACCCTTGAAGTGGGCGCCGATCTTGACTTTGACGGCCTCGTGAGCGAATGCGCCAGTCTGGATGCACTACGCCAGCGCTTTGGCCGTTTGAACCGCACCGGCAGAGACATTGAAGCAAAAGCGGCAATACTTGTACGCGCCGATCAGACCGGCACTAACAACAATGATCACGTCTATGGCATGGCTCTGACCAAAACCTGGAAATGGCTTCAGGAAAACAGGGATGAAAATGATACGGTTGAGTTTGGTATCTCTTCTTTTGAAAAAAAGTTACCCGCGGGTGACGCCTTGGTTGAGCTGAGTGCTCCGTCCACGGATGCTCCTGTCATGCTACCCGCTCATGTTGATTGTTGGGCACAGACCTCTCCAACACCAAAACCTTCACCCGATGTAGCCCTGTTTCTGCGTGGCCCTTGTGAAGTGACAGCGGACGTGCAGGTATCCTGGCGGACTGGTCTGGACTTAACGAGTTACCCAAGTCAAAAAGAGGCTATTGAAGCATTGTCTCTATGTCCACCGAGCAGTAGTGAGTCATTGCCTGTACCGTTCAACGTTTTTCAGCGGTGGTTAACCGGAAGCGACGAGGAGGATAGCAGCGCTGACCTGGAGGGAGCACAGGCAAAGGCTGAAATGAAAAAAACTGGCCCACCAGTCGACGATGCCAAGATAATTCGATGGTTAGGTTCTGAAACACAACTTGAACACATAACAGCAGACCCCGAAGACATACGCCCAGGCGATATAATCGTTATTCCGGTTGGACATCCGTACCCCCGGGAGCAACTTGGTGACTTGCCGGAAAACACAGGACTCGACGTAGGAGATTGGGCATTCAGACTGAACCGGGCAAAATCCGTTCTGCGGTTGCACCGTCAACTGGTAGATGACTGGCCTGTGCCAGATGAGATCAAAGAGAACGCACGCTCACTACTGAACGACCTGCAACGGCGGCACGATGAAAACCCTGATGAAATAATCGAGTCATTGCATGATCTGTTATCTGCGCTTGCCAATACACCAGAAACCTCCTGGCTGTCCAACATCGCCAGCGAACTCGTTAATGAGTTTCCGGCCCAAAGACTGGAGCGAGCCTGCCACATCATTAACGATAATCAGATCATAATTCGCGGACGCCGTCTGATACACGAACTCACCTCCGAAGCTGATAGCTTCAGCGATGAGGATGATGTCAGTGCATCCGGTATTTCACACCGTAATGGCTGGCCTGTGCGGCTGCGCACACATCTCCCCGGCGTTGAGAGCTTTGCCCGTTGCCATGCCTCGGCTTGTGGATTGCCCGATGGGTTGGTTGAAGTTATCGCCCGTGCCGGTTTGTTGCATGACGTGGGTAAAGCAGACCCCCGATTTCAATCATTGTTGACTGGTGGCGCTCCCTGGTCGGCCAGCGAGCCACTCGCCAAGTCCGGAATGATGCCGAAGCGTTGGGATTCCCGTCGAAATGCACATAAAAACTCTGGCTACCCGGAAGGCGGCCGCCATGAGTTACTTTCTGTACGCATGGCAGAAAACACCCCTTCCTTATTGCCAGAAAACAGGCATATGCGCGATTTGGTTCTTCATCTGGTTGCCAGCCATCATGGATACTGCCGCCCTTTCGCTCCGGTTGTAATTGATGAGCAGGGGGTGACAGCCAATTTTGAATTACGTGGACATCGTCTGCAATCGTGCGGACCTACAGGTCTGGAACGTCTGGATTCCGGTATTGCGGATCGTTACTGGCGCATGGTGCGACGTTACGGCTGGTGGGGGTTGGCGTGGCTCGAAGCCTTGTTGCGACTGGCAGATTGGAGGCGTAGCGAGTGGGAGGAGACACATAATGACGCCGATGAATGATACAAGATCAGGACTGTTATTGAATGGACTCGATGGAGCCAACCCGTTGGCGTTCCTTGCGGCTTTGGGTACATTACGAGTCATTAATGAACACGAAACAGCTTCACCATGCGACTGGCGCATGCTATGGAAACAGAACCAAAGCTGTTGGTCTCCTATGATATCCGGAGATATTCCACTTTCAAAGGAAGAATTGATACGAATGATCGTGTCCAAGCCAAGAGATATGGAGAAACATCCTGTCAAATTATTCCCGCATAATAATCTTAAAATCAGCTGTGAGAATTTCTACGATGTGGCCCTTGATGCTCAGAACAAGGCAATTTTTACAGATCACCAGTATGCTGATTTTATTTCTGCCTTTGGCTGTGAAAGCCTGCCCGTATCAGAAAACAACAGTGACATTCAAGACACTGCCCTGCGGACCATGAGTGGAGCAGGGCATCAACATTTCATCGGTTTTATGCGAGAACTCTTGGCAAACACCGGGCCAGAGCACTTACAATCTTCACTTTTTGAAACCTGGCAATACTCTGACCCCATGCCGAGTCTCCGCTGGGACCCATTTGATGATCGCAGGTACGCATTACGCTGGAAAGAACCATCAAGCGACCCGATACACACTATGCGCGGGGCTAATCGTCTTGCCATTGAAGCGTTGCCCCTGTTTCCTACGCTGCCGATAGAACGAAAGCTGCATACGACAGGTTTTTCACAGAGTCGAAACAAAGGTGTTTTATTTACTTGGCCAATTTGGGAAATACCATTGAGTATCAATGCTGTAAAATCTCTAATCAGCCTCGATGAATTACAAAAGCATCAGCCGAACCGTGAAAATCTTTTAGCCAGAGGGGTCGTTGAAATTTACAGAAGTCAGAGAATTACCAATGGTAAGTATAGAAATTTCACACTGGCAACTCCTGTATGAAATAGTTTCTGATACTGCAGGAGTCTCCGCTAACACTCTGCAACGAAGGTGTTAGTGTTCCATTCAGGCTAACATTCTACGATAAATATTCACAAAAATGATCCCCCAACAAGAAATCAGCCCCTTCAACCCCGGAGACGGAATAATCCCCCCCGAATTAACGGGCCGGGAAAAAGAGCAACGTGAACTGAAAAGTTGCCTGGCCCGCTTGCAACAAAAAATCGCCCCCAGCAACAACGTGATTGTCTGCTCCCCCAGGGGCAATGGTAAAACCGCCCTGCTGCGCTGGTTCGAACGCTTCATAAAGGAAGACAATGCAAAGACTATCGACACTCTCTGGCTGACGCCGGACGAAATCCCGACCACTGAGTTACTGCTCGACCAACTTGCCAAGTCTGACTGGCGCGCCAAACTTCCAACAGACCTGCAAATCTCCCTGGGCGCCACGGTATCCCCTGAAGCGTTGGGAGTATCTCTCGGCGAAGCGAACCTGACATTGCGCGCGGGAACAGCTCAACAGCAACAATTTCGCAACTTGGTGGCAAAGGAATTAACTGCGCGGTGCACAAAAAAACCCCTGGTTGTCATCATCGACGAAGCTCACACCCTGGACATTGAAACCGGCAGAACGCTGCTGAACGCAAGCCAGAAAACACCGGCCGAGGCTCCCTTCCTGCTTATCCTGGCCGGCACGCCGGGATTGCAAAAGCAGTTACAGCGCATGGGCGCCACCTTCTGGGAACGCAGTGAACGGCTTTACCCAAACCTGTTATCGCATCGCGATGCAGCAAAAGCCCTGATTAAGCCCCTGGAAAAATACCATATCACCTGTGAAGAAGACTGGCTGGAAACTATCATACAGGACGCGCAAGGCTATCCTTATTTTGTCCAATTGTGGGGAGACAAACTGTTTGACGCGCTCAAACAACGCGGCCAGGCGCGTATAGACCAGAAAATAACGACGCAGGCCCGCAGTGAAGTCGGTCTCCGAAAAAAATATTTCTACAGGGACCGCTACTATGAGATCAAGGAAGCGCGGCTTGCCTCGCTGGCCACGACTCTCGGAACAGCCTTTTCAGGGCAACCATCACTCGATGAACATCAGCTGGAACAGCTTTTACACAAGGCCGCGCTACCACCGGAGATGACACCCGAAGAAGCTGAAACAATATTGCATGATCTCGGCTATATCTGGCAGGGCGACCCTGATAACGAAAGCAACTGGATTCCGGGCATCCCCTCGCTGATGAAGTATATTGAACAACGAGTGACGCAGTCTGAATAGCTATCCGGCGTCGAACCAGACGGCTGAAAACAAATCTCAATAAAGGCTGACAGGCGGCTGGTATTGCAACCGGATTTTAGCTGAGGCCCGTCAAATGGAGATAATACCAGAGCAACCGATCCAGCAGGAATTGTCCCTGCCGTTTCCGGAGTTTGACAGCGACATGCCGCTATTGCCGGCGCGCATGGTCAATGAGTTTGAATATTGCCCCAGGCTTGCTTACCTGGAGTGGGTGCAGGGGGAATGGGCGGATTCATTTGACACTGTACAGGGCAAATATCAACACCGTCGTGTCGATAAGCCGGGAGGGAAACTCCCTGAGCCGGAGGATACGGAGGAAGAACAGACATTTCACGCGCGCTCCATTACGTTATCATCCACCAAACTCGGAGTTATCGCAAAACTGGACTTGGTGGAGGGGGAAGGGAATCAGGTCAAGCCGGTGGACTACAAAAAAGGGAAGCGTCCCCACGTGGCCCGGGGAGCGTACAGCCCGGAGCGGGTGCAGCTATGTTTGCAAGGTATACTGCTGGAAGAACACGGCTACCAGTGCGATGAAGGTATCTTGTATTATGCAGAGTCCAAGGAACGGGTGCGTGTCGTCTTTGACGACGAATTGAAAGCCCAGACACTGTCCGCAGTGTCCGGGCTGCGCCTCATCGCCGCGGGGGGGCAGATGCCGCCCCCACTGGAAGACAGCCCCAAGTGCCCGCGTTGCTCCCTGGTCAGTATTTGTCTTCCAGACGAAGTTAATTTCCTGAAGCACGCGCAAACACCACCCAGGCCGCTGAGCGTTGCGCGTGATGATGCGCTGCCCGTTTACGTTCAGGCCAACCAAGCCAAGGTTGCAAAGGTAGGAGAAACACTGGAGATTTCAGTTGAGGATAAAAAGGTGCGCAAGGCGCGCCTGGCGGAGATTTCGCAACTGGCGCTGATGGGAAACGTTTATCTCACGACCCCCAGCCTGCATGAGTTGATGCGGCGGGGAATACCGATAACCTGGCATTCCTATGGGGGCTGGTTTCTGGGGCATACCGTTGGCACCGGTCATAAAAATGTTGAACTGCGCATCGCGCAATTCAAGGCCAGTTTTGACGAACAGGTCTGCCTGTCATTATCAAAAGGGTTGGTGCGCGCCAAGATTCTCAATTGCCACACCATCATGCGCCGGAATTGGAAGCGCGGGGAAAGGCCCGGGAATCTTTCCGCCCTGTTCAGGCGCGATGCTGAACGCGCTCGTCGCGTATCGTCCATGCCTGAGTTATTGGGAGTGGAAGGCAACGCGGCAAGCCGGTATTTCAGCGCCTTTCAAAACCTGCTCGCCGAGAGAAAGGACCCGGACGACTTTACCTTTCAGTTCCACAAACGCAACCGCCGCCCCCCGACAGACCCCGTTAATGCTTTGTTGTCATACGCCTACAGTCTCCTGACGCGCACGTGGACGGTTACCCTGAGCGCCGTCGGCTTCGACGTCTATTGTGGATTTTTCCATCAGCCCCGCTACGGCCGTCCGGCCCTGTCATTGGACATGATGGAACCGTTCAGGCCTCTGGTCGCCGATTCTACAGTACTCATGGCAATTAATAATGGGGAGGTGAGTCCTGACGATTTCAAATACGCCGCCGGCAGCGTCAACCTGACGCCGGATGGAAGAAAGCGCTTCATCAGCGCGTACGAACGCCGGCTGAGCCAAGAGATTACCCATCCCCTGTTCGGTTACAAGATCAGTTATCGCCGCTTGTTCGAGGTACAGGCCAGGCTGCTGGGCCGGTTTCTTCTCGGCGAGCTGATCGAATTTCCTCAATTCACAACAAGATAGCGTAATGGACGAGCATTTATACATCATCGCTTATGACATTGCGGACCAGAAAAGATGGCGCGCCATATTCAGGCTGCTGCATGGCTATGGGGAATGGCTGCAGCTTTCCGTCTTTCAATGCAGATTATCGCGCCTGCGCCACGCGGAACTGATCGCCACACTGGATGAAATAATCCATCATAAGGAGGATCATGTTATACTTATGGACCTGGGTGTGACGGATACTGTGAAGCCAAAGGTTGTAAGTCTGGGCAAGGAGTTTCAAGCGGTGGAGAAAGAACCGATTGTCGTCTGATATTCGCCTGCTCCCTGCGAGCGCTCCAGTGATTGCCGTTTGCCCGGATAGCTCTCGAATGGCAAAATGTTCTTTAACAACGAATAGTTATGAGCAATAATATCCACAAGGCATGGAACTGTGACCATCCCAATTCATAACTTGTTGAAACCTCTCGAAATGCTGTTTAATGCAATTTGTAAATCAACAAGTTATGAGCGGGCCAATTCCGCAGCATTAATGCTGCGGCCTCATTGAAGCATCATATCTGGACTGGCAAACATGCTGGTTTTGCAAAATTCCGCAGCATTAATGCTGCGGCCTCATTGAAGCGCTTCTGATCTGCCAGGTTCGCTTCCAGGCCATCGGCAATTCCGCAGCATTAATGCTGCGGCCTCATTGAAGCTAGATATAGATAACCACCTTGCAGTCCAGTAATCCCTTAATTCCGCAGCATTAATGCTGCGGCCTCATTGAAGCAGGATAGCGATGCCCCGCGACGTGTTCCAGGGCCAGAATTCCGCAGCATTAATGCTGCGGCCTCATTGAAGCATGGCCCGATAGCACCGGACGAAACGCAGACAGTCTAAATTCCGCAGCATTAATGCTGCGGCCTCATTGAAGCACACTGTCAAGGTGACCTACGTCACCCACACCAAGACCAATTCCGCAGCATTAATGCTGCGGCCTCATTGAAGCGTCCGCAATGGTCCGGGCCAGGGGAACCAGGACAAAAATTCCGCAGCATTAATGCTGCGGCCTCATTGAAGCCGCAGCCTGACCGTGACTGCGCCCAGGACGGACAAGCAAATTCCGCAGCATTAATGCTGCGGCCTCATTGAAGCTACTTCTTTAGCGGCCCTATGTCGGTGCGCTGGGGAAAATTCCGCAGCATTAATGCTGCGGCCTCATTGAAGCGTCCTGCTCTGTGAGCAGTTCCCGGATTTTCATCTTAATTCCGCAGCATTAATGCTGCGGCCTCATTGAAGCTAGACGTTCTTGTGGAATT
>JAPPLI010000012.1 GCA_028819495.1 Gammaproteobacteria bacterium
CTTCTCTTCCGGCTTTGTCTCCGGCTTCGCAGCAGCTTCAGCTTCCTTACCGTCGTCAGTTGCGGCAGGTTCTGTTTTCCTGGAACTCTTCCTCGCGGTTTTCTTCTTTACCTGGACTTTTTCCTGTTTTTCCTTAACGACAGGCGCTCCCTCGGCATCAAGTTCGACAAATTCGTCCTTGTCTCCACCGTCGCCCAGGTGCGCTACGGAATCCTTGCCTGTAATAATCGCATCGGCTATGGCTTTTGTGTACAACCTGATGGACCGGATGGCATCATCATTACCCGGTATCACGTAATCCACACCGACAGGACTGTTATTACTGTCCACCACGCCGACCACGGGGATCTTCAGTTTGACCGCTTCGCTTACCGCGATATCCTCATACCCCACGTCGACCACGAATAACGCGTCAGGCCAGCCTTCCATGTCCTTGATGCCTGCCAGGTTCCGCTCCAGTTTTTCCAGTTCCCGCTGATAATGCAATACTTCCTTCTTGTTCATGCGCTCCATGCTGCCGTCGGTTTTCATCTCCTCCAGTTCCCGCAGGCGATTGATGGACCTTTTCACCGTCTTGTAGTTGGTCAGCAATCCGCCCAGCCAGCGCAGGTTGATATACGGCATCTCACAGCGCTGGGCTTCTTCCCTGATTATCTGTTGCGCGGCGCGCTTTGTTCCCACAAACAATATCTTGCCCTTGTTGGCAGACAACTTGCCGACAAAATTCAGGGCTTCCTGGAACATGGCCTTGGTCTTCTCAAGGTCGATGATATGTATTTTATTTCGGTGGCCGTACAGGTAGGCGGCCATTTTAGGATTCCAGTTGCGGGTCTGGTGGCCAAAATGCACACCCGCCTCCAGCATTTCGCGCATGCTGATATCAGTCATAAAACAAACTCCAAACAGGGTTAAACTTGCGCACATCACACATACCGCCCGGCCGTTCGGAAACTGAACAGCCAGGACCCTGGTATGCGCTCCACGATGTGCGTGTGGATTTACAGTCTCAGCCATTCCCGCCAAATTCCGGGGTCAGAGTAAAATCGCCGATGACGTTGGCAACAGCAAGGCCGGTGGTGATTTTACTCTGACCCCACCCATCTGCCGAGGTTAGCGGGCTCGCTGTTACAGCTTCTCTTGCCTTGACAGCAGGCGCTTTATAACATAGAAGCCTTCTGGGAACAAATGTTTCCGTTTACATGTTATGGCAATTTCGTTAAAAACCCCGGATGAGATAGAGAAAATGCGCGTCGCCGGCGCCCTGGCTTCTTCGGTGCTCACAATGATAGAGCCTCACGTCAAGGCAGGCATTACCACTGCCGAACTTGACAGAATCTGCCACGAGTACATCATCGATAAACTGGATGCAATACCGGCGCCATTGAACTATCGCGGGTTTCCCAAGTCCATCTGCACCTCGATCAACCACGTGGTCTGCCATGGCATCCCGGGAAATAAACGCCTGAAAAACGGCGACATAATCAATATAGACATCACCGTGATAAAGGAAGAATATCACGGCGATACCAGCAAGATGTTCTGTGTCGGACAACCGTCCGTGCGCGCCAGGAGGCTGGTGGACACCACTTATGAATGTCTGCTGCTGGGAATCGACATGGTCAGACCCGGGACGCGCCTGGGCGATATCGGCTACGCCATTCAGTCCTATGCTGAAGCCCGGCAATTTTCGGTTGTACAGGAATACTGCGGCCACGGGATCGGCAGGCAGTTCCACGAGGACCCGCAGGTCCTGCATTACGGCCTGCCGGGAACAGGGGTGGCGCTCGAGGCCGGCATGACGATCACTATCGAACCCATGATCAACGCCGGTAAACGCCACGTCAAACTGCTGCCCGATAACTGGACCGTCGTCACCAAGGATCACTCTCTTTCCGCACAATGGGAACATACCATCCTGGTCACCGGCGACGGCCATGAAGTATTGACGCGCCGGCCCCAAGAGTCATTCTGAAATCTTATACGTAACAACATAAATAATGCCACATCACGGTTCATCATTCCTGCGCCCCTTGCCATTCCCGCGAATGCGGGAATCCAGTGAAAAAACATTCCTTACAAGGAGTTTTGCCTACTGGATTCCTGCCTTCGCAGGAATGACGAACGTGGTGCGATTTATGACACTACGTATAGTACAAGCATGACCGTTGAAGAATCCCTGTTGTTCGACAAAACCGGGCTGGACGGAGATGTTGCCGACGTGGCCCGCTTCAGGCACGCGCTGGACCGGGGTAACCATTACCTGAACGAACGGTTTGAAGCGGGAACGCCGGTGCGCGAGGTCATCAATAAACGCGCCTGGCTGATGGATCAGTTGCTCACCTGCGCATGGCAGCATCATATCCCCGGTGACTCCATGGCATTGATAGCGGTAGGTGGTTACGGCCGCATGGATCTATTGCCTGGATCAGACGTGGATCTCTTGCTGTTGATCAATCCGCGCAGGCAAAAATACCTGAAATCCGGCATTGAGGCCTTTCTCGCCCTGCTCTGGGACATCGGTCTGGAAGTGGGCCACAGCGTGAGGACGGTAAAGGAGTGCGTGCGGGAAGCAAAATCCGATGTAACGATAGCCACAAACCTCATGGAATCCAGACTGATTGCCGGCAATGCAACGTTGTTCACCGGCATGACGGAAATGACGGGACCGAAAAAAATCTGGCCTTCAAGAAAATTCTTTGCGGCAAAATGGGAAGAACAGGCGACCCGCCACCATAAATTCGACGGTAGTGAGAACAACCTGGAACCCAATATCAAGGAAGGGCCGGGCGGACTGCGCGACATCCACACGATCGGTTGGGTCGCGAAAAGGCATTTCGGCGCCGAACGCCTCAGGGACCTGGTCAAGCATGATTTCCTGACCCGGAACGAATATGAAAGCCTGAACAGGGGACACAATTTTCTATGGCGCGTACGCTATGCGCTGCATCTGATATCCGGCAGGAAGGAGGACCGGTTGCTGTTCGATCACCAAAAAAACGTCGCCGGTAAATTCGGCTATACCACGGAAGGCAATTCAGGCGTCGAACAATTCATGAAAACCTATTACCAGGCGGTGAAGGAGGTGAGCCGTCTGAACGAAATGCTCCTGCAGCATTTCCAGGAAGAGATTATATATGCCCGCAGGAGGGAGAAGCTGCGGCCGCTGAACAAGCGCTTTCAGATACGGAACGACTTTATCGAGGTAAAGAACCGCCAGGTCTTTAAAAAATACCCGCTTGCCCTGCTCGAGATATTCCTGCTGCTGCAGCAGAACCAGAATATCAGGGGGGTAAGGGCCAGCACCGTCAGGCTGATCCGGGAGTCACTGCACCTGATCGACGCAGCCTTCAGGGAAGACATAAAGAGCCAGAGCCTGTTCCTGGAAATAATCCGCCAGCCGCGCAGGGTCGGACATGAGTTACGGCGTATGCACAAATACGGTGTGCTGGGCGCGTACATGCCCGAATTCGCCAAAATCGAAGGGCTGATGCAATTCGACCTGTTCCACATCTACACGGTTGACGAGCATATCCTGTTCGTAATCAGGAATATGCGGTACTTCGGCCTGGACGAATACAGGAACAAATTCCCACTGTGCCGGCAGGTCCTGGAACAGGTACCGAAACAGGAATTACTGTATTTTGCCGGCATGTTCCATGATATGGCCAAAGGCAGGCGCGGCGATCATTCCACCCTGGGCTCCAGGGATGCGCTGGCTTTCTGCCGGCGGCACCACCTGAGCGATTATGATGCGAAACTGGTCGCCTGGCTGGTGGAGCATCACCTGCTGATGTCTAAAACCGCGCAAAGAGAGGACATCAATGACCCGGAGGTTATCAACAGGTTCGCGCGGAAAGTGGGCGACACCATACACCTGAACTACCTCTACCTGCTTACGGTAGCCGATATCAACGGGACAAACCCCTCCCTGTGGAACAGCTGGAAAGACGCGCTGTTCGCCGACCTGTACAACAAGACCCTTTCGGCCTTGCGGCGCGGGCTTGAAAATCCGATAAACAAGGACGAACTTATGGCAGACACGAAAGCCGGGTCCCTGGCGATTATCAAGGACGCAAAAGGAGGCGCCGGTGAGACTGAAACCATATGGTCATACCTCAGTGATGATTATTTCCTGCAATACTCCGCAACGGAAATTGCCTGGCATACCAGGGCCATAATGAAAAGCAGGGATGATCGCCCGCCCATGATCCTGCTGCGGGAAGAATCCGAGCGCGGGGCCACCGCGTTGTTTATTTATATGCTTGACCATGACAACATATTCTCGCGTATTTCCCGTACCCTGGACCTGCTGGACCTCAACGTTGTCGACGCCCGCGTCATGAACTCCAACCACGGTTATACCCTTGATACATTCAGCGTACTGGAAAAATCCGGCGCCACCGTGAAAAGCCGCGAGCGGAAAAAGGAAATCATCAACGCACTGAAACAGAACCTGTTGTCACTGGATAAGCCGATAAGACGCGCGGAACGGTTGAAATCGAGAAGACTGCGCCATTTTTCCATACCCACCCGCGTTGACTTCAGCATTGATGACAAGAACAAACGCAATATCATGGAGGTCAGCGCCAGGGACCGGCCGGGCTTTCTTTCATCGGTAGGGATGGCGCTGGAATATTGCGGGACGCGCGTGCAGGCCGCCAAAATCGCCACCTACGGCGAACGGGTGGAAGACCTGTTCTACATAACAGACCGCAATAACCAGGTCATTACGGACAACGCCAAGCTGAAATGCCTGAGCGACACGATCACGATGTCACTCAGCATAAATTAATCCGCAGATGACGCAGATTAACGCAGATGATATGTTGTTTGTGTTGTTTTGTTTTTCTCCGAAAGCACAACGATCCTGTTGAACACTAAATCAAAGAATTAATAAAAAAATCTGCGTTAATCTGCGTCATCTGCGGATAAATAAATGAATATAATCAGAAAGCCGCCAGAGTCGGAAGCTGAATTGATGCGCCGCTGCCGGGCGCTGGCCGGCAAGTCGCTCGGGCAGGTGGCCGCCGAGTTGAATATCGCAGTCCCCGGCTCCCGCGCCAGGGCAAAGGGATGGGCGGGCCAACTCATTGAGCGCTACCTGGGCGCCAGTGCCGCCTCACGGCCCAGACCGGACTTCATGTCCCTCGGAATAGAGTTAAAAACCATACCCGTTAACCGGCAAGGCAGGGCCAGGGAATCGACTTTCGTGTGTATGGCGCCGATGACCGCCGCACCCGGCCTGCGCTGGTCGGATTCCACCGTCAGGCATAAACTCAACCGGGTTCTCTGGGTTCCGATAGAAGCCGACCCCGGTATAATGCTTTCCAACAACAGGACAGGAAACGCCTTTTTGTGGAGTCCGTCGCCGGAACAGGCCCGAGTCCTCGAACAGGATTGGCAGGAACTGGTTGAAATGCTTTGTTTCGGCGAATTTGACAAGGTCAGCGCAAAACACGGTAAATATCTCCAGATAAGGCCCAAGGCAGCCAGTTCCGCCAGCCTGGTCCGCACAACCCTGGCCGACGGCGAAGCCGGTTTGACCCTGCCCAGGGGATTTTACCTGCGCGCCCGGTTTACTACTATGCTGCTTGAAGAATTTCTATCCGCAGATGACGCAGATTAACGCAGATGACACATTTGCGCTCGTCATTCCCGCGCAGGCGGGAATCCAGTGGGCAACAAAACTCCTTATAATGAATGTTTGCTTACTGGATTCCCGCCTGCGCGGGAATGACGAATGGGGCATGCAAAATTATGAAGTCAAGTCATAAGTTATGCGTCGCCCCGATGATGGCCCATACGGACAGGCATTTCCGTTACCTGCTGCGCCTGCTGTCGGCACATGCCATGCTGTACACCGAAATGCTGACCACGGGCGCCCTGTTGCATGGTAATACGGAGAAATATGCCAGGTTCGACGAAACGGAACACCCGGTCGGCATACAGTTGGGCGGCAGCGATCCCGCGGCGCTGGCAAGCTGCGCCGGCATCGCCGCAGACTTCGGGTACGATGAAATAAACCTGAACGTGGGCTGCCCCAGCGAACGGGTCAGGGCCGGACGCTTTGGCGCTTGCCTCATGGCTGAACCCGAACTGGTCGCCGAGTGTGTCCGGGCCATGGCCGAGGCAACCGACCTGCCGGTCACCGTGAAAAGCCGCACCGGCATCGATCAACAGGACGACTATGAACACCTGTGGAAGTTTGTCTCGACCGTTTCCCAAGCCGGTTGCCGTACCTTTATCATCCATGCCCGCAAGGCCTGGCTGCAGGGACTGAGCCCCCGGCAGAACCGGTCGGTGCCGCCGTTGCAATATGATATGGTGTACCGCCTGAAACAGGATTTCCCGGAACTGGAAATCATCATCAACGGAGGCATCACCAGTCTTGCCGAAACGCCCGGCCACCTGCGCCACGTCGACGGCGTCATGCTCGGCAGGGTCGTCTGCAATAACCCTTACCTGCTTGCCGGGGTGGACAAATACCTGTTCGGCGTGAACAATATAGCAGCCTCGCGCATGGAAACGCTGCAAAATTACATGCGTTACATGGAAAGGGAGATAGCCGGCGGCGAGAACCTGTATGCCATGGCGCGGCATATAATCGGCCTGTTCCACGGACAGCACGGCGCCCGCGCATACCGGCGTCACCTGACCACAAAAGCCGTCCAAATGAATGCCGGAATGGAAATTGTCAGGGAGGCAGCAGCATTGGTTAACTAGAGAAACTACATGAAAAATTATCTTTTACTTATTGTTTTTATTTTATTATTTATACTAAACCCTGTCCATGCCGAGGAAACGGGCATGACCGACAGGCAAAAACTCGGTTATGCACTGGGCGTATTTTTCGCACAGAACATATCACAGCAGGATATCGACATGGACGTCGAGTATTTCCTGGCAGCGGTATCCGATATATTGAACAATAGCCAGCCGAAACTGTCCGATGAAGAAATCAGGACAATATTTTTGAAATACCAGCGACTGGAACAGGAAACCAGGGCAAAGCAGGCTGTCGCGAACAAACAGACAGGAAAAGAATTTCTGGACCGGAACAGGACAAAAGAAGGGGTTGTTGAGTTGGAAAACGGCCTGCAGTACAAAATCCTGCGTCCGGGCAGCGGCCCGAACCCTGAACCCGGCGGCGAAGTCACGGTGCATTATCGCGGGACGCTGCTTGACGGGAATGAATTTGACAGTTCATACAGGCGCAACGAGCCTGCCAAGCTTTCCCTCAACCGGGTAATCAGGGGTTGGCAACAGGCGCTGCCGCTGATGAAGACAGGCGCCCTGTGGGAGATATACATACCTTCGGAGCTTGCCTACGGCGCCACCGGGGCGGGCACAATCGGGCCTGATGAAACCCTGATATTTGAGATCGAATTAATTGAGGTTCATTAAAACCGCAGCCTTTGCTTGCCTGTCGTTGCAGTTCGCGCTGTTTGCAGCGGACAGCCGCGCCGGTGAACCGGGGACGGACTTAAGTCCGTCCCCAACAACCGCTGCGGACAGCCGCGCGGACCAGGCCGCGCTTGACGCCGGCGTCCGCGCCTACGAGACCGGAAATTACAAATCGGCCGCCGCAAGCTTCAGGGAAGCCATCAAGGCAGCGCCCCAGGACTCTTCCCTGCACCACTGGCTGGGCAAGTGTTATGGAAGAATAGCTGAAAACGGCAACTGGTTTACCGCCTTGTCCCATGCCGGGAAAACCCTGAAACAGTTTCGCAAGGCGGTAGATCTCGACGCGGACAATTACGAGGCATTACGCGACCTGGTAGATTACCTGGAAACCGCTCCCGCCTTCATGGGCGGGGACAGGCAGGAAGCCGAGCACCTGAGACAACGGCTGGAAGCGTTGCGCTATGCGTATGAGGCAGACTGATTCGGGGACAGATTTAAATCTGTCCCCGTCACGGCTGGAAGCGTTGCATTTTGCGCGCGAGGAAAGTAATGATTAGATTTATCGTGCTGCTGTTGCTGCCGGCTGTCGCGGCCGCCGCACCCCCGCCGGTCATTACGGATGACGAACTGCGGGCGGAGGTGCGTCATGCCCGCGCCACGGTGATCATCACTCATATCCTGGAGAAATATCATTACCGGAACAAGCCCCTGGACGATGATTTGTCCGGCCGCATACTGGATGCCTACCTGGACAGCCTGGACGGCAACCGCAGTTTCCTTCTCGACAGGGACATAAAAGACTTCGAGCGTTATCGCTACCTGCTCGATGATGCCCTGGATACGCCGGACCTGGACCCCGCTTTTGACATCTTCAAGGTGTACCGGCAGCGGGTTGTGGAACGCACAGATTATGCCGGTCAGTTGCTTGATAACGGGTTTGATTTCAGTATTGATGAAGATTACGTGTTTGACCGGCAGGAAACGGACTGGGCGCAGACCGGAACCGACCTGGATGAGACATGGAGGAAAAAGGTAAAGAACGATTACCTGATGTTACTGCTCGCGGACAAGGAGGACGGTGAAATAAAGGATACCCTGCGCAAACGCTATGCACGCCTGCGCACCAGCGCGTTCCAGCTTAATTCCAATGACGTGTTCCAGATGTTCATAAATTCCTATGCCACGGCCATAGAACCGCATACGTTCTATTTTACCCCGCGCTCTTCGGAAAACTTCGATATCACCATGAGGCTCTCCCTGGAGGGGATCGGCGCGGTACTACGCGCAGAATACGATTACACGGTGGTACAGAAAATCATACCCGGAGGCCCAGCCGAGCTTGGCGGTGAACTACGTGAAGAAGACAGGATAATCGGCGTCGGCCAGGGCGTCGGAGGCGAAATAACGGACGTGGTGGGCTGGCGCCTGGATGACGTGGTGGATATGATACGCGGCCCCAAAGGATCGGTAGTGAGGCTGGAAATCCTGACCGAGAGGGCCGGTCTCAAGGACAGCGGTAAAGTCATCTCCATCACCCGGGATGAAATCCGGCTGGAGGAACAGGCCGCCAAATCGGAAACCATCCGACTGGAAAACGGCGGCGAAATCGGCATTATCAAGGTGCCGGCGTTCTACAGCGATTATGCAGCCCAGGCGAAGGGGAAAGAGGATTATCGCAGCACGACCCGGGACGTAAGGCGCTTACTTGCCGGATTGAAGGATAAAAACCTGGACGGCCTGGTAATTGACCTGCGCGGCAACGGCGGCGGCTCGTTGATTGAAGCCCTGGAGTTGACCGGCCTGTTCATCGAATCAGGACCCATTATCCAGACCAGGGATTATTCCGGCAAGATTGAAATTAACAGTGATCCCGACCCGGAAATCAGCTACGGCGGCCCTCTTGCAGTACTGGTTAACCGTAACAGCGCCTCGGCTTCAGAGATCTTTGCGGGCGCAATCCAGGACTACCGGCGCGGCATCATCATCGGCGAACCCACTTTCGGGAAGGGCACGGTACAGAACGTCATCGACCTGAATCATTTTACCGAATCCCCGGATGAAGACCATGGGCGGTTGAAGGCTACCATTGCCCAGTTTTTCCGCATCAGCGGCGGCAGTAACCAACACCGCGGGGTGGTGCCGGACATCATCTATCCCACTGCCCGCTACGGCCAGGACTACGGGGAGCGCGTCCTCGATAATGCCCTGCCCTGGGACAGGGTCAGACCGGTGCGCTTCATATCGGCCAGCGCGCCGGTGGAGAATTTCGCGCTGGCAAGGGAACGGCATGAACAGCGTATCAAGGACGACCGGTTGATCAACCTGCTGCTCAAGGAAATAGAAATCTCGCAATCCAATGAAAATATCAAGAGCGTGAGCCTGCAAATCGATAAACGCAGGGCGGAGCGTGAAAAGCTGCGCCTGGAAGCGGAGGCTGCCCGCAATGAATTGCGCGCGGCCGCAGGACTGGAACCCGTCTCTCCCGATACCGATGACCCCGGCGCTGAGGATACACTTGATCAACTCGACCCGTTTCTGGATGAAGCCGCCAGGATCCTGTACGACCTGGTCGCGCCGATCCGGCAGGCGGCAAACGAGGAACCTGATACAGCACATGATGCGGTGATAACGACGACCGCCGGAGGAATCACTCAATGAGCCGGAAACGCTTGTACATTATTGCCCTGGGCGAATTATCGGATTGAAGGATTACTGGATATAATAAAGAAGATTTATGGCGCATATTAACCAATGAAAAAACCAATGCGCGGGTTTCCCGAGCGCCGTGTCATGTGCCCATAAGATAACCTATATGATTTGAGAGGAGTATTGTCGGTGAAAATCAATCTGGAAATACTGAAGAACGCGGTAGCCGGGTCTGCTGCTGCTTTTCGTTGTGTAACTGACTATCAACCGGCTGGAGGTGTCGGTGACAAGGTTTTTCCACCGACTTACGACGGTGGGAAGTACGCAACCGAAGAACGTATCGACCCGGAAACCGGGGAAGTTAAACAATGCGTGCTGCTGGATTCAGTACAATCGCAGGCTAACCGTATGGAGTTGGCCTTATTGGACGATCAGCGCGCCGGCAGGGTAGAGCTTCCATTGTTGATAGCCCGTTTTGATGACCCGATTTTAGATAAGAAATTCACAGTTACCAGCCTTGAAGCGCCTCATCGCATAGCGGATGCGTTATTTCGGGACAGTCTCCTGGACGGCATCATTTTTCGTAAGTCAGATAAAGGCAGGCTGCTTGACACAGCAGATATACGCAATGCCACCGAATTATTCGGACTTTGCCCTACCGCCTTGGTGTTCGGGCTGTGGGATTCAACGGGACCGCGCGGCGGACTTGGGTGTAAATTTCAAAGGGCAATCGTATCTGAAATAGTGGGATATGGTGTCGTTCCGGGAAAGAAAACATCCAGTCGCCTTGACCCGGCTCAAATTATGCTTGACGCAGGGCCACTGTACCCGCGAGGAGTTGCGGTAACTGATGCTCCAGATTGGACCCTGGAAGATGGGGCTGACAAGACCGAAAAATCCAAGCCCAAAAAGTTGGGTAAAGATGGAAAACCATCAGAAGCAAACCACGGAAATATCGTTCCAAGCATTTCCGACGGTGGATTTACCATAACAAAAGCGAGACAGACAACAACTTTATCCTTGGCAGTCTTGCGCCGCCTACGCTTTCCTCCGAACGGCGCGGCGGATTCCAGCCACGAGACAAACCTGGCAGCCCGCAGTACTTTGGCTGCCTTGGGCCTAGCCGCCGGGAGCCTGGCACGGCTCGATACGGATCTTCGTTCCCGTTGTCAGTTGTTTGCAGAACAGGAACCAATCTGGGAATTACTTGATCATCCAGGAGAAACTCCCCAGCAATATAAATTGGGGCCGGACGACGCTCTTAATCTGCTGCAAGCGGCAATTGTGGAAGCTAAAGCTATTGGTCTCCCATGGGAGGGAGAAATCGAATTGACCCCGGCGCCTGATCTGGTCGAACTTGTTCGGCGCAGTCAAGAATTGGCAAGCGCTCAGGGAACCGACTGAAGCTGATGTTTGCCCTTGGCATCCACTACCTGAACGGGTGGTCGATGGCTGCTGCCGACGGCGCAAGAAAGGAACAGGCAGAATGGCCGCCACACCCCGACCGGGTTTTTATGGCATTGGCTGCAGCCTGGTTTGAAACCGGCGAAGATCCGGCTGAGGGTAAAGCCCTTCGTTGGTTAGAAAGTTTGCCGCCACCCGCTATTGCTGCTTCAGATTATACGACCCGTGCTACTGTAGTGAGTTACGTACCGGTTAATGACCGGGAACGCAAAAGAACATTAACAGAGGTTGGCGGCTTGAAAAAGCTGTCGCCAAAGAAATTTGTGGAGAAACTTAAGGAAGAAGGTCTGGCCCTGTTGCCGGAATACAGGCCACGTCAGCCTCGGGGCTTTCCGGTTGCTATACCCCATGATCCTACAGTGCGCCTTATTTGGCATGATGCAGAACCCGATTCACATTATGTTGCATTAGAACAGTTGGCCGCAAAAGTTACTCATATAGGGCACTCTGCGTCATTTACGCAAGTTTGGCTGGAAAATGGTGATGAGAAAGGTGGATGTTTGATGCCAACTGATGCTATTGCTGAGCGCAAATTGCGAATTCCCTTCACTGGCAGACTCAATCAACTAGTACAGGCATACAATCAAAAGGAATGGTTTGATTACCATGATCTGTGCAGTGAGATTAAACGGACAAAGGCAGAACTCAAGACCATGAGACCTCCACCGAGAACGCCGTGGGGAGATTTTCCAGACACAGTAATTTTAACCCCCGAATCTCAGACAAAACAGCATCCGGCATATCAACGCGCCAAAACAGGCGATGCCGTTGCCGCAACCAACCTTGTCAACGATCTGGTTGAAGATAGTGGAATTGCATCAATCAGAATGCTGATTTCAGAATTCTGTAATAACGGAAAGCCGGCGCTGGTCAGTGCGCATTCCCGGGAACGAGAGGGCATCAATGCGATTCCAATCGCCTTGGCAAAATTGCTTAGTGAGAAACTCGCTGTAGAATACGAAGCAAGTGTGGTACAGACAAACGTAGTATCACACACAGGCGCAGATGGTTATGGACGTCTTGCCCGTCAGGCTAACTTTACTGGTAAACTCACTCGTGCATGTGAATACATCATGGTAGATGACTTCGTAGGCCAAGGCGGAACACTGGCAAATCTGCGTGGTTGGGTTGAGAAACAGGGTGGAAAAGTAATAGGCGCTGTAGCGCTCACCGGCAAGCCTTACTCTGCTATACTGGCCTCTTCACAGGAGCAATTAGATGAACTTAGACGACGACACGGCTCAAAACTTGAAAAATGGTGGCGCGAACACTTCGGCCATGCCTTCGACTGCCTTACTCAATCGGAAGCTCGGTACCTCAGTCGCTCCCCGGATGTTGACACCATACGAAATCGAATTGCTGCAGCAAAGCAAAAAGGAAATGGCACAAGTGGTGGGCGAAGTCCTCGCGAGCAAAAAGAATACATAAAACAGCTTGAAGATCGTTTGCAAGAACGATTCCCTGATGGGCAACGGCCTGTAACACAGCGCCCAGGGCTTGGTCGCTGGCAAGGTTACAGCAAATATCAGGATAAGCCATCACCCACAATAATGCAGGGTTCAGTCTTCGATCCTCGCTTCATCGTCCTGAGCATAAGAGGCAAACGTGTCTCGCTACTGACAACTCTTAAACTTACCGCAGCCCTGCGCGGTTTGCTCATGACCTGTTGCCCT
The DNA here is from genome assembly GCA_028819495.1 of Gammaproteobacteria bacterium. Classification (GTDB taxonomy): domain Bacteria; phylum Pseudomonadota; class Gammaproteobacteria; order Eutrophobiales; family Eutrophobiaceae; genus JAAXHV01. Next base: position 13,188 of record JAPPLI010000012.1, read on the forward strand.
GACCAGCCTCCACCGGAGTGGTTCAGTGGTCATCGCGCAAACGGAACACCGTCCACAACGCCACATATTGCATTGATTCCACTTCCTTTTGTTGGCGCCGAACATGCAGACGGAAGTATTATGGGTTTGGGTGTGATCCTGCCTGCAAGCCTGGACCCGCAAGAAATAAAACACACTCTTGAAGTCTTTTTGCATGACCAAACCACAGGGCTAACGCGCCAACATACTCTGTTTAATGGTCAATGGTTTGAGTGCAGACTCGAACTGGAAACCCGCGAGCGTCCGCCGCAGAATCTTCACACGCACACATGGACCAGGCCGTCTCGAGTCTGGGCAAGCGTAACTCCGGTAGTCCTGAATAGACATTTCGATGGAAAAGACAAATGGGAACAGGCAGCAGACAGCGTAAAAGACGCTTGCAAACATACAGGATTACCAGAGCCTCGTGAAGTAGTGCTATCTCCCGTTTCCATGGTGGAAGGCGTTCCCCATGTCAGGAACTATCCAAAGTTGATTCGTAAGAAAGATAACGGGAAACAAAGCCACAACCATGCAATTATCGTGTTTGACGAGCCTGTGAATGGACCAGTGCTCATCGGGGCCGGACGGTTCAAGGGATACGGGCTTTGCCGTCCCATGGATTGACAACCTGCCAATGTCCCCTGCAGAGTTACGTCCGACAGACTTCCCCGAATTTTTCACCGCGCTCTGGGGAGAGGACAAACCACCGTTTGCCTGGCAGCAACAACTGTCAAACAGGGTATTGGGAGATATACCGAAAAGGGGGGAAGACAAACCGGATTTCCCTGCTTCTGAAGGACAAACTCCAGAGATGCCCTGGCCTAAGGCCATCGCGATGCCAACCGCATCGGGCAAAACAGCTTGTATGGATATAGCGTTATTCTCACTGGCAAGCCAGGCAGGACGAATGGTAAACAAGCAGGTTTTAACGGCGCCGCGCCGGATATTCTTTGTAGTAGACCGGCGCGTGATCGTCGATGAGGCATACGAACGCGCCAGAAGCCTGGTTGATAAACTGGAACAGGCCGGAGAGGGAATACTCAAACGTGTTGCGGATAACCTGCGGATTATTGCCCGCGGAGAAACCACTGACGCCGAAAAAGAACGACCTTTACAGGCTCACATCCTGCGCGGCGGGATGTATAGATCGGAGGCCTGGGCGCGTAACCCCCTGCAACCCATGGTAGTTGCATCGACCGTTGATCAAGTCGGTTCCCGCTTGTTATTCCGGGCCTATGGCCGAGGATCAGGAACCTGGCCCATCTACGCGGGGCTTGTTGCTAATGACAGTCTAATCCTGCTGGACGAGGCCCATTGCGCCCGCCCGTTTTTACAAACGTTAAAAGCAGTGCAACGCTACCAAACCTGGGCACGTGAACCCTTGTCACGGCCTTTCTACCCTGTCGTCATGTCCGCCACTCCGCCCCCGGAGATAACTGATGTATTTGAGGATTTGTCAGAGGAAAAACACAATCCCGGACATCCGTTGGGGCGTCGTTACAGGGCTTGCAAACCCGCGAAACTCAACGTGGTTAGAGGTGCCACAGGGACACAAGCCACGACGAAGTTAGCCAAAGCCCTGGCTAAGGCAGCATCAGAATTGGTCGATGAAGAACGACGCGCTATCGTGGTATTTGTAAACAGGGTAGCCACTGCGCGTGAAGTTGCCCGGTTGCTCCGCCCGGATTACGGAGAGCGCGCGATCCTGCTTACAGGCCGTATGCGCCCTGTTGATAAAGAGGTTATTGTACAGCGGCATCTGAATATTTTTCGGTCAGAACGGTCTGCTGAACGGTCCTTGCCAGAGCCTTATATAGTCGTAGCTACCCAAACCCTTGAAGTGGGCGCCGATCTTGACTTTGACGGCCTCGTGAGCGAATGCGCCAGTCTGGATGCACTACGCCAGCGCTTTGGCCGTTTGAACCGCACCGGCAGAGACATTGAAGCAAAAGCGGCAATACTTGTACGCGCCGATCAGACCGGCACTAACAACAATGATCACGTCTATGGCATGGCTCTGACCAAAACCTGGAAATGGCTTCAGGAAAACAGGGATGAAAATGATACGGTTGAGTTTGGTATCTCTTCTTTTGAAAAAAAGTTACCCGCGGGTGACGCCTTGGTTGAGCTGAGTGCTCCGTCCACGGATGCTCCTGTCATGCTACCCGCTCATGTTGATTGTTGGGCACAGACCTCTCCAACACCAAAACCTTCACCCGATGTAGCCCTGTTTCTGCGTGGCCCTTGTGAAGTGACAGCGGACGTGCAGGTATCCTGGCGGACTGGTCTGGACTTAACGAGTTACCCAAGTCAAAAAGAGGCTATTGAAGCATTGTCTCTATGTCCACCGAGCAGTAGTGAGTCATTGCCTGTACCGTTCAACGTTTTTCAGCGGTGGTTAACCGGAAGCGACGAGGAGGATAGCAGCGCTGACCTGGAGGGAGCACAGGCAAAGGCTGAAATGAAAAAAACTGGCCCACCAGTCGACGATGCCAAGATAATTCGATGGTTAGGTTCTGAAACACAACTTGAACACATAACAGCAGACCCCGAAGACATACGCCCAGGCGATATAATCGTTATTCCGGTTGGACATCCGTACCCCCGGGAGCAACTTGGTGACTTGCCGGAAAACACAGGACTCGACGTAGGAGATTGGGCATTCAGACTGAACCGGGCAAAATCCGTTCTGCGGTTGCACCGTCAACTGGTAGATGACTGGCCTGTGCCAGATGAGATCAAAGAGAACGCACGCTCACTACTGAACGACCTGCAACGGCGGCACGATGAAAACCCTGATGAAATAATCGAGTCATTGCATGATCTGTTATCTGCGCTTGCCAATACACCAGAAACCTCCTGGCTGTCCAACATCGCCAGCGAACTCGTTAATGAGTTTCCGGCCCAAAGACTGGAGCGAGCCTGCCACATCATTAACGATAATCAGATCATAATTCGCGGACGCCGTCTGATACACGAACTCACCTCCGAAGCTGATAGCTTCAGCGATGAGGATGATGTCAGTGCATCCGGTATTTCACACCGTAATGGCTGGCCTGTGCGGCTGCGCACACATCTCCCCGGCGTTGAGAGCTTTGCCCGTTGCCATGCCTCGGCTTGTGGATTGCCCGATGGGTTGGTTGAAGTTATCGCCCGTGCCGGTTTGTTGCATGACGTGGGTAAAGCAGACCCCCGATTTCAATCATTGTTGACTGGTGGCGCTCCCTGGTCGGCCAGCGAGCCACTCGCCAAGTCCGGAATGATGCCGAAGCGTTGGGATTCCCGTCGAAATGCACATAAAAACTCTGGCTACCCGGAAGGCGGCCGCCATGAGTTACTTTCTGTACGCATGGCAGAAAACACCCCTTCCTTATTGCCAGAAAACAGGCATATGCGCGATTTGGTTCTTCATCTGGTTGCCAGCCATCATGGATACTGCCGCCCTTTCGCTCCGGTTGTAATTGATGAGCAGGGGGTGACAGCCAATTTTGAATTACGTGGACATCGTCTGCAATCGTGCGGACCTACAGGTCTGGAACGTCTGGATTCCGGTATTGCGGATCGTTACTGGCGCATGGTGCGACGTTACGGCTGGTGGGGGTTGGCGTGGCTCGAAGCCTTGTTGCGACTGGCAGATTGGAGGCGTAGCGAGTGGGAGGAGACACATAATGACGCCGATGAATGATACAAGATCAGGACTGTTATTGAATGGACTCGATGGAGCCAACCCGTTGGCGTTCCTTGCGGCTTTGGGTACATTACGAGTCATTAATGAACACGAAACAGCTTCACCATGCGACTGGCGCATGCTATGGAAACAGAACCAAAGCTGTTGGTCTCCTATGATATCCGGAGATATTCCACTTTCAAAGGAAGAATTGATACGAATGATCGTGTCCAAGCCAAGAGATATGGAGAAACATCCTGTCAAATTATTCCCGCATAATAATCTTAAAATCAGCTGTGAGAATTTCTACGATGTGGCCCTTGATGCTCAGAACAAGGCAATTTTTACAGATCACCAGTATGCTGATTTTATTTCTGCCTTTGGCTGTGAAAGCCTGCCCGTATCAGAAAACAACAGTGACATTCAAGACACTGCCCTGCGGACCATGAGTGGAGCAGGGCATCAACATTTCATCGGTTTTATGCGAGAACTCTTGGCAAACACCGGGCCAGAGCACTTACAATCTTCACTTTTTGAAACCTGGCAATACTCTGACCCCATGCCGAGTCTCCGCTGGGACCCATTTGATGATCGCAGGTACGCATTACGCTGGAAAGAACCATCAAGCGACCCGATACACACTATGCGCGGGGCTAATCGTCTTGCCATTGAAGCGTTGCCCCTGTTTCCTACGCTGCCGATAGAACGAAAGCTGCATACGACAGGTTTTTCACAGAGTCGAAACAAAGGTGTTTTATTTACTTGGCCAATTTGGGAAATACCATTGAGTATCAATGCTGTAAAATCTCTAATCAGCCTCGATGAATTACAAAAGCATCAGCCGAACCGTGAAAATCTTTTAGCCAGAGGGGTCGTTGAAATTTACAGAAGTCAGAGAATTACCAATGGTAAGTATAGAAATTTCACACTGGCAACTCCTGTATGAAATAGTTTCTGATACTGCAGGAGTCTCCGCTAACACTCTGCAACGAAGGTGTTAGTGTTCCATTCAGGCTAACATTCTACGATAAATATTCACAAAAATGATCCCCCAACAAGAAATCAGCCCCTTCAACCCCGGAGACGGAATAATCCCCCCCGAATTAACGGGCCGGGAAAAAGAGCAACGTGAACTGAAAAGTTGCCTGGCCCGCTTGCAACAAAAAATCGCCCCCAGCAACAACGTGATTGTCTGCTCCCCCAGGGGCAATGGTAAAACCGCCCTGCTGCGCTGGTTCGAACGCTTCATAAAGGAAGACAATGCAAAGACTATCGACACTCTCTGGCTGACGCCGGACGAAATCCCGACCACTGAGTTACTGCTCGACCAACTTGCCAAGTCTGACTGGCGCGCCAAACTTCCAACAGACCTGCAAATCTCCCTGGGCGCCACGGTATCCCCTGAAGCGTTGGGAGTATCTCTCGGCGAAGCGAACCTGACATTGCGCGCGGGAACAGCTCAACAGCAACAATTTCGCAACTTGGTGGCAAAGGAATTAACTGCGCGGTGCACAAAAAAACCCCTGGTTGTCATCATCGACGAAGCTCACACCCTGGACATTGAAACCGGCAGAACGCTGCTGAACGCAAGCCAGAAAACACCGGCCGAGGCTCCCTTCCTGCTTATCCTGGCCGGCACGCCGGGATTGCAAAAGCAGTTACAGCGCATGGGCGCCACCTTCTGGGAACGCAGTGAACGGCTTTACCCAAACCTGTTATCGCATCGCGATGCAGCAAAAGCCCTGATTAAGCCCCTGGAAAAATACCATATCACCTGTGAAGAAGACTGGCTGGAAACTATCATACAGGACGCGCAAGGCTATCCTTATTTTGTCCAATTGTGGGGAGACAAACTGTTTGACGCGCTCAAACAACGCGGCCAGGCGCGTATAGACCAGAAAATAACGACGCAGGCCCGCAGTGAAGTCGGTCTCCGAAAAAAATATTTCTACAGGGACCGCTACTATGAGATCAAGGAAGCGCGGCTTGCCTCGCTGGCCACGACTCTCGGAACAGCCTTTTCAGGGCAACCATCACTCGATGAACATCAGCTGGAACAGCTTTTACACAAGGCCGCGCTACCACCGGAGATGACACCCGAAGAAGCTGAAACAATATTGCATGATCTCGGCTATATCTGGCAGGGCGACCCTGATAACGAAAGCAACTGGATTCCGGGCATCCCCTCGCTGATGAAGTATATTGAACAACGAGTGACGCAGTCTGAATAGCTATCCGGCGTCGAACCAGACGGCTGAAAACAAATCTCAATAAAGGCTGACAGGCGGCTGGTATTGCAACCGGATTTTAGCTGAGGCCCGTCAAATGGAGATAATACCAGAGCAACCGATCCAGCAGGAATTGTCCCTGCCGTTTCCGGAGTTTGACAGCGACATGCCGCTATTGCCGGCGCGCATGGTCAATGAGTTTGAATATTGCCCCAGGCTTGCTTACCTGGAGTGGGTGCAGGGGGAATGGGCGGATTCATTTGACACTGTACAGGGCAAATATCAACACCGTCGTGTCGATAAGCCGGGAGGGAAACTCCCTGAGCCGGAGGATACGGAGGAAGAACAGACATTTCACGCGCGCTCCATTACGTTATCATCCACCAAACTCGGAGTTATCGCAAAACTGGACTTGGTGGAGGGGGAAGGGAATCAGGTCAAGCCGGTGGACTACAAAAAAGGGAAGCGTCCCCACGTGGCCCGGGGAGCGTACAGCCCGGAGCGGGTGCAGCTATGTTTGCAAGGTATACTGCTGGAAGAACACGGCTACCAGTGCGATGAAGGTATCTTGTATTATGCAGAGTCCAAGGAACGGGTGCGTGTCGTCTTTGACGACGAATTGAAAGCCCAGACACTGTCCGCAGTGTCCGGGCTGCGCCTCATCGCCGCGGGGGGGCAGATGCCGCCCCCACTGGAAGACAGCCCCAAGTGCCCGCGTTGCTCCCTGGTCAGTATTTGTCTTCCAGACGAAGTTAATTTCCTGAAGCACGCGCAAACACCACCCAGGCCGCTGAGCGTTGCGCGTGATGATGCGCTGCCCGTTTACGTTCAGGCCAACCAAGCCAAGGTTGCAAAGGTAGGAGAAACACTGGAGATTTCAGTTGAGGATAAAAAGGTGCGCAAGGCGCGCCTGGCGGAGATTTCGCAACTGGCGCTGATGGGAAACGTTTATCTCACGACCCCCAGCCTGCATGAGTTGATGCGGCGGGGAATACCGATAACCTGGCATTCCTATGGGGGCTGGTTTCTGGGGCATACCGTTGGCACCGGTCATAAAAATGTTGAACTGCGCATCGCGCAATTCAAGGCCAGTTTTGACGAACAGGTCTGCCTGTCATTATCAAAAGGGTTGGTGCGCGCCAAGATTCTCAATTGCCACACCATCATGCGCCGGAATTGGAAGCGCGGGGAAAGGCCCGGGAATCTTTCCGCCCTGTTCAGGCGCGATGCTGAACGCGCTCGTCGCGTATCGTCCATGCCTGAGTTATTGGGAGTGGAAGGCAACGCGGCAAGCCGGTATTTCAGCGCCTTTCAAAACCTGCTCGCCGAGAGAAAGGACCCGGACGACTTTACCTTTCAGTTCCACAAACGCAACCGCCGCCCCCCGACAGACCCCGTTAATGCTTTGTTGTCATACGCCTACAGTCTCCTGACGCGCACGTGGACGGTTACCCTGAGCGCCGTCGGCTTCGACGTCTATTGTGGATTTTTCCATCAGCCCCGCTACGGCCGTCCGGCCCTGTCATTGGACATGATGGAACCGTTCAGGCCTCTGGTCGCCGATTCTACAGTACTCATGGCAATTAATAATGGGGAGGTGAGTCCTGACGATTTCAAATACGCCGCCGGCAGCGTCAACCTGACGCCGGATGGAAGAAAGCGCTTCATCAGCGCGTACGAACGCCGGCTGAGCCAAGAGATTACCCATCCCCTGTTCGGTTACAAGATCAGTTATCGCCGCTTGTTCGAGGTACAGGCCAGGCTGCTGGGCCGGTTTCTTCTCGGCGAGCTGATCGAATTTCCTCAATTCACAACAAGATAGCGTAATGGACGAGCATTTATACATCATCGCTTATGACATTGCGGACCAGAAAAGATGGCGCGCCATATTCAGGCTGCTGCATGGCTATGGGGAATGGCTGCAGCTTTCCGTCTTTCAATGCAGATTATCGCGCCTGCGCCACGCGGAACTGATCGCCACACTGGATGAAATAATCCATCATAAGGAGGATCATGTTATACTTATGGACCTGGGTGTGACGGATACTGTGAAGCCAAAGGTTGTAAGTCTGGGCAAGGAGTTTCAAGCGGTGGAGAAAGAACCGATTGTCGTCTGATATTCGCCTGCTCCCTGCGAGCGCTCCAGTGATTGCCGTTTGCCCGGATAGCTCTCGAATGGCAAAATGTTCTTTAACAACGAATAGTTATGAGCAATAATATCCACAAGGCATGGAACTGTGACCATCCCAATTCATAACTTGTTGAAACCTCTCGAAATGCTGTTTAATGCAATTTGTAAATCAACAAGTTATGAGCGGGCCAATTCCGCAGCATTAATGCTGCGGCCTCATTGAAGCATCATATCTGGACTGGCAAACATGCTGGTTTTGCAAAATTCCGCAGCATTAATGCTGCGGCCTCATTGAAGCGCTTCTGATCTGCCAGGTTCGCTTCCAGGCCATCGGCAATTCCGCAGCATTAATGCTGCGGCCTCATTGAAGCTAGATATAGATAACCACCTTGCAGTCCAGTAATCCCTTAATTCCGCAGCATTAATGCTGCGGCCTCATTGAAGCAGGATAGCGATGCCCCGCGACGTGTTCCAGGGCCAGAATTCCGCAGCATTAATGCTGCGGCCTCATTGAAGCATGGCCCGATAGCACCGGACGAAACGCAGACAGTCTAAATTCCGCAGCATTAATGCTGCGGCCTCATTGAAGCACACTGTCAAGGTGACCTACGTCACCCACACCAAGACCAATTCCGCAGCATTAATGCTGCGGCCTCATTGAAGCGTCCGCAATGGTCCGGGCCAGGGGAACCAGGACAAAAATTCCGCAGCATTAATGCTGCGGCCTCATTGAAGCCGCAGCCTGACCGTGACTGCGCCCAGGACGGACAAGCAAATTCCGCAGCATTAATGCTGCGGCCTCATTGAAGCTAGACGTTCTTGTGGAATT
>JAPPLI010000071.1 GCA_028819495.1 Gammaproteobacteria bacterium
ATTTTTCTCAATGATCCGGTATGAAATCGGCCATAGGAGAACCTGCTGATTATTCTGTTTCCTGCCGAAATTATGGAAATACTGGCGCCTGAGGTTACACAACCGTCCGCCCGTCCGTGTCGCTGTAGCTTTGGCCAACGCCAGGTCACCGGCCTGTTTGACGGTTGCCGGTCTTCAGCCCGGATTTCCCACCGCGAAAAATCCGGGTCAGTAGGGTGTATCCCCACCGTCGGCATTGATCGATTGTCCGCGAATAATGCCGGCATGATCGGACAACAGAAAAACGGCTACCCGCCCTATCTCCAGGGGTTCGATATGGCGGCCCAACTGTGCCGGCACCATGGTCCTGAAAAGTTCTTCCGGGTTTTCGCCTGTACGGCGACCGACAACTTCAGCGACCTCCATCAACATGGGCGTATTGACACCGCCGGGACAGATCGCGTTGACGTTAATATCATATTCACTCAGTTCGGCAGACAATGAACGGGTAAGATTGATAACGGCAGCCTTGCTGGCATTGTATCCGGCCATATTCGGGTAGCCCACTTTACCGCAATTGGAGGCGATATTGACGATTGCGCCGGCCTGGTGCGTCTCAATGAGCTTTTCTGCGAACGCCTTGCAGCAGTTGTGCGTGCCGATGACATTGACCTCCATTTGCACTTGCCAGTCTTTCGCGCCGGCCTCCAGATCTCTGCCCAGGCGGACGGTACCGGCATTGTTGACCAGTCCGTTCAGAAAGCCAAAACATGACCGGGCCGCGCGCATTGCCGCTTCAACGGAGGGTTCATCGGTCACATCGACGACGGTTGCAAACACCGCATCACCGGCGGCAGATGCCTCGGCGAGCAGGGAAGTCCGGACGGCAGACACCGTCGACTCATCAAGATCGCCTATGGCGACACGGCCGCCGGCTTCGAGTACTGCGCGGGCTATGCCGTAACCAATGCCCCTGGCGCCGCCGGTGATAAAAACGACTTTGTCTTTTAACATGTTTATTCCCCAGTACACCGCCTTCCTGATTAAGTTGAGATAACTGGAAAGAGTACCAGACTATGTGCATAAAAATGCTATTACAATGTTGCCGTTACTCAAAAACATGATTAAATTGAAGTCTGCATTATCCAGCAGCTATTAATTTTCAAATTCGGTAAATCACTTCAATGAAGATATCTCCTTATTTAATCCTATGCGTTCTTTACATCAACACATTCGCCGTTTTCGGGCAAACACAATCAATCAACAGTTCTCCCCCTTTGGCAGAAGCAAACCCGGAAAGCGCGGGAATGTCGTCGGAAAGACTTGCAAGTATTGACGCCATGGCCGGGAAACTCGTGGATGAAGGAAATTTGCCCGGAATGGTGGCGCTGGTCGCCAGGGAAGGAAAAATTGTTTACCTCAAATCATTCGGCGCGGCAAATGCCGAAGGCGAACCACTGCGCACGGATCATATCTTCAGGATAGCTTCCCAGACAAAAGCGATCACTTCCACGGCCGTAATGATGCTCTGGGAAGCGGCAAAATTCAGGTTGGATGACCCGATAGCGCAATATATTCCGGAATTTACCGGGCCACAGCTATTGGATACTTATGATGAGGAAAGCGGCGAATATACTACTAAAGACGCCACCGGGGAGATTACCATCCGCCAACTGCTCACCCATTCTTCCGGTATAGGTTACGGGGTCATCAGTGAGGATCCGCGTTTCAAAAGGATATATGAGGAAGCAGGCATTGTTGATCTGGTCACTACGGAAAACTATACGATTGAAGAGAATGTAAAAAAACTTGCGAAACTTCCATTGCACCATAATCCCGGTGAGGCCTGGACCTACAGTCTGGGCCTGGACGTGCTGGGGTATTTGATTGAAATAGTGTCGGACATGAAATTTGACAGGTTTCTGAGGACCCGTATATTCGATCCGCTGGGCATGAGCGATACCTGGTTTTTTTTACCCGACGATAAAACTGATCGCCTGGTGGATGTGTTACACAAGAAAGACGGGGGATGGAAAAAATATCCCGTAACATTCTACGACCCGGATTACCCCAGAACCGGCGCAAAAACGTTTTTCTCAGGCGGAGGCGGACTGAGCAGTACCGCCAGGGATTACGCGGCTTTCCTTCAGATGTACCTGAATGGTGGAGAACTGAATGGCGTGCGGATACTGAGTCGTACTACCGTAGACGTCATTATGGCCAATCAACTCGTCGATCCGGTACTGTTCGGCGGGGAAAATTCCGACCAGGGCCTGGCTTTTGCGGTAGTCACTTCCAAAGGGCAGTCCAGAGGGGGCGCCGGCAGTGAAGGAACTTTTCAATGGGGTGGTTATTTTAATACCACGTACTGGGCAGATCCCCGGGAAAACATGATCGGAATCCTTCTGAAACAAACCAGGGGAGAGGTATCTGATCCGTCGGACTGGATGTTCAGGCAATTGGTGGGGGCGGCAATAGATGATTAGAATCCTATTTTCATGGTTGCATGTAAAGCCACCCTGGATCGAACGTCACGGTTAACCATGAACGCGTCCGACGAACAAATCATTGAACAACAGAGCATCAAACGGCCGTTAGCCTGGCTAATCTGGGGACTGGCCGTCTCCTACGTCGTCTACAAGTTTCAGACCCAGAGCAGTTACGCGGTGCTGAATGCTGATATTGCTGAATCGTTGTCATTGACGCTGTTGCAGGTCGGGGAACTGGGGGCGGTCTACGCGATCACCTATGCCGTCATGACCATCCCGGCGGGCGGACTGCTGGATCGCTACGGCGCCCGTATGATTTTGAGCGCCGGAGTCGCCATCGTTGCGGCCGGGGCGTTGATTTTCGGCCTGGCAGACAGCGCCGCTGTGATTATCACGGGCCAGGCATTGATGGGCATAGGGGGAGCTTTCGGTTATCCGGGTCTTGCCTACCTGACCCGGTACTGGTTCGACATCAGGCATTTCGGCCTGGTTTTCGGCGTCGCCCAGACCGTGGCCGCCACGGCGAATACGCTGGGGCAGGCCGCGGTGGGCTACCTGATTCTGGTCATGGCCTGGCAGGACATCATGCTGCTGGAGGCGCTTGCGGGATTTCTGTTGATGATTGCATTCCTGATGCTGGTGCGTGAACCCGGCGACAGTACCGGCGAGCCGGTAAATTCCGGCGCGCATCCCCCTTTCTGGGCCGGTCTGTGGCGGGATTTGAAGGTCTTGTCAGTCCGGCCCCTGTTCTGGCAGGTCACACTGATAAGCGGGCTGACGTTCGGCCTGATGCTCGGTGTCGGTATTATCTGGGGGATCAAGCTGCTCATCTTCAAGGGGTTTGAGCCGACCAGTGCAAGCAACATTAATGCCACCATCTGGTTCGGTTTCGGGGCCGGCGCCCTGCTGGTCCATGTACTCTCTGATTATGTGCGCAGCTTCAAGCTCACCTGCGTTATTTTTCTGGTATGCGATCTAATCGCGTTGCTGCTGTTTATTTTGCTCAGCGATATCTCCACGGGGGTTGCCTATATGCTGTTCCTGTCCATCGGCTTCTTTGCCGGCGTCAGTCCCATGTGTTATACGATGACGACGCGTTTCTGCGAGAAGGCCAGGGCCGGGACCGCATTCGGACTGCTGACCTGTGTTTCGTTTGTCATCGGCGCATTGTTGATGCCCGCACCGGCAAGACTCATCGAAGACTTCAACGTCCCTGTCGACATGGCGGCAATGATTTTCCCGGCGGCGCTGGTGCTGGCGTTAATTCTGGCCGTGATTAAACAGGAAACCTACCATATGGTCCCTGCTGGACAAGAGGCAAGGAACCTCTGATTGAGTCTCAGGGCTTCCTACGGTACATTTTGATTTTCAGCCTTTCTCGCGCCTGGCCAGCACGATTTCCGATAGCTTCGGACCGCGGCCCGGTTCCGACCAGGGACACACCTCAACGCAGATGGAACAGCCCGTGGTCATGGAGAAATACCAGGCGCACCGGTCAAAATCCACATACCATTTTTCCACGCCCCTGACCATTTTCTTGTCGTCATAAATAGCATCCGGAGGGCAGTAGCGGGTACAGGCCCGGCAAGTCGCACAGACATCGTCCACGCCGATATCTACCGGCGCATCGGTCGCCATCGGCAAATCCGTCAATACCAGGGTCAGGCGAAAATTAGACCCCAGTTCCCTGTTGATCAATGAGCCGTGTTTTCCCAGTTGTCCAAGTCCCGCCTGAATGGCAGACGGCATCATCAGGATATCCCTGCCGAGAGCGAAGGCCTCCGCCGGCCAGCCCAGTGAGCGGATATACGCCGCCAGCCGGTTACTATAGGAGGAACTCCTGCGGTAGGTCCTTACCACCTCCAGTCCTGCCTCCGGCTGCGGGGCCTGTTCCATAGTCTTCCGATCCTGTTCGGTCCCGAGGCAAATCGCATACCTGTAGGGATAAGGTTGATCGCTCTCGTAGAGTAACAGTTCGTCCCTGGCTTCGGTAATCCCGACGGCATCAAAGCCAATCTCCTTTGCCTTTTGCTTGACGTGTTTTGCCATGGCGGACGGATCATCGACTTCGGTGCGATGTCCGGCGACCCGGCCGCGGGCCTTTCTGCTTTCGAACATACCCAGGACGAATTCCTTGAATACCGGCCATGACATTGTCATGAAAAAGAAATCGAACAGGTCCTTGTAATCATAATCCTCAATGGTAAAGTCGTCCGGGGCAATCTTTCCGGGAGGAAATTGTTCCGGCACGCCCAGACCGTTAATCTCGTTTCCGGAACGCGGCGGGTTCACATAGGCATAACCATATTCCGGCGCCGGCGGCTGCTTGGGTCTCACTGGCTGTTCTCTCCGGACGGTAGTCGATCAACATAAAACAGGCGTCCCTCCCGGAGCGCTTTTCTGTATGCCCGTCGAACCATCCCGCCAAAAAACAACCATGCCAGGAAAGTCTGCATCACGTAAAACGCAAATTTAATCGTATGCATGCATTCCGCAAGTATGCCGTTGCCTTGTACGTCGAATTTGCTCTTGGGACCGGTCATCTGGAATTTCTGATTATCCTCGCGAAGACAGTATATTATGGACATAGAGGAAAATAACTTATGTCCGGAGAAAACGTCAAGAAGTCATACTATGCGGTAATTTTCACCTCTACCCGGAATGAAGAAGATGAAGGTTATGCGGAGATGGCCGAGGAAATGGAACAGCTGGCCCGGCAACAGGAAGGATTCATATCAATGGATACCGCACAAGGCTCCACCAATATAACGGTTTGTTACTGGACCAGCCTGGAGGCCATATCGGCATGGAAGCACCAGGTTCGCCACAGGCAAGCGCAAAAACTGGGAAAATCAAAGTGGTACAGGGATTATTCCGTAAAGGTATGCAGGGTGGAAAAGGACTATTCTTTTGAAAAGAACAAAGCCGGTGGCGCTCCCCGGAACTTCGGTCCTGATAAAGACACTCACCCGCTATGAAGCAAGATGCGCAAATTTCTCCTGTAAAGATTCGACCACATGCTTTGGCGCCTTTGCAGGGGAGCCGGCGTTAAACGGTGGTTCTGGATCGTACTCAATGATCAGTTGGATTTCCTGCGCAATATCATCCCCGTATTCAGCGGCCGCCAGGAACAGCGCCATATCAATCCCGGATGACACGCCGGCCGCGGTAATCACCTTGCCTTGGCGGACTACCCGTTGCAGGGTCGGGGTTGCGCCGAAGTCTTTAAGCGCCTCGTGAGTCAACCAGTGGGTCGTCGCCGTCAGCCCGTCAAGAATACCGGCTGCCCCGAGGATCAATGCGCCGGTACATACGGAGGTGGACCACTTTGAGGTCACATGCGCCTGCCGTACCCATGCAATCGTTTCCTCGTCGCCTGCCGCGTGCGACGGATCCGGACAACCCGGCAACAGGAAGATATCCGGCGCAGGCATATCGCTCAAGGCCATATCGGCATGAAGCCCGGGGACACCGGTATGCGTGGTGATGACGCCCGCCTTTTTTGCGACGAAATGCACATCGGCATCCGGCATACATGCCAGTACTTCATAAGGGCCGATGGCATCGAGTGCGGTGACGCCATCGTAGAGTAGAATTGCGATGTTCATTGGGTGTCTTCCTCGTTATCTGCGGGTTTTATTCTTGTGGGTTCGAATCCAGCACTTCTGCAACATAGATAAGTGGGCTGCAAGCCCACTTATCTATGTTTACGGAGAGAGACACCCTTCAGGCTCATTTTATATTGAAAATACTAAGACTTGAATACTGAACGGTATTACCGTACAATCACGGCATGATTGTCCGCTCTGTCCGTCACAGGGGCCTGCGCCGGCTGCTTGAGGATGACAACCCCCGGTTCCTGCGGCAGGCCCTCGTCGGTCGAGTACGCAAGATATTGACGGTACTGGTCCTGGCTGAGGACCTCAATGAGTTTATTGCCGATGCTCCGTCCGGCTGGCGCGTCCACCGGCTCTCAGGGGACCGGCAGGAGGAATGGAGCGTTTCGGTATCGGGAAACTGGCGAATTACGTTTGAAGAAGAAGATGATTATATCGACCGCTTGAACCTGGAGGATTACCACTGATGGCTATCAATCAAATCAAAGTGAACATGACTCCTTCGCATCCGGGCGACTTCATACGAACGGAGGTTATCGAAGAACTGGGCCTCACTATGACAAAGGCAGCGCAGATTCTGGGGGTTCGGCGAGCTACACTTTCAGCTTTGTTGAACGGACATGCCTCGCTATCGCCGGATATGGCGTTACGAATCGAGAAAGCCTTTGACGTCAACATGGATATGCTGTTGCGAATGCAGGCCTGGTGGGATGCCTCGCAGATGCGCGCCCGCGCGAGCGAGGTCAATGTCCGGCGCTATGAACCTGCATGATTAACAAAACGCGACCACGCTGGCATCGTCTCACAAATCTGTCTGGAACAGATTTGGACATCCCCAGGCTGTCCGCGGAGGATGCCAAACTGTTCGTGGCGGCGCTCGACAAGCCGCCGGCACCGACGCCACGCGCCCTTAAAGCCGCCGCTGCCTACCGGCGTCGCGTGGCAAATGCTGACTGAAGACACACCCCTCAATGTCGACAGCTGGAACCCGGGTCGACATGATCACTCCGGGTTTGACTGTGGCGTCGGACGGTTGAACAGCGCCACCATTGGTCCGGTATCGGTGAGAATCATCGACCGTGTTTCTGTCTGATTATCCCGGCAACCGCAGATTTGGCTTCGGCAGCAGGGGGCACACTCTCATCGCCCGGTCCCAGGTCAAGTTCGCGGTAAATATCGTGAGGTTTTACGGTGGCGGCTGTCTCCTGCACCTTTGCAAAAGATTTCAGCCCCTGCTTCCAGGCTGTGAACTCATCTACGCTGATGCCGTTTCGTATCAGGTGTCCCATATGCAGATTCCGTAATTCGGCGTTGACCAGGTCGACGAATTGGCGGGTATCGTTGGCCGGAACCTGTCCCTGCGCCAGCCCCGCTATGCATTCATCCGTGGGTTCCAGCTGCTCTTTGACGATACGTCCTACCACTGAACTAAGCGCTCCACCGTACCTGAACATGAACGGGTCAGGATCGCCAGCACGGTCCCTTTCTCTTATCTGGTTATAGCGCCGGCAGGACCGTTCATACGCCCACACGTACACATCCTTCAGCAGGCTGGTGTCATTCAGTTCGTACACGCCCAGGTTTCCTTCAATATAGTCCCTGTCGGGGACGTCAATGAATGACAGGGGGCACAGCCTGTTCTTAATCAGCGGGATATTGGCGCCCAGCCTTGCCGTGCGCTTGTTGACGTCGGTGAACGGCTGCAGGTACGGCAGGTGCACCATCGTGAAGAACGACTGCTCAAACGGGTCTTCTATGTCCCCGGCCTTATCCAGGAACATCCTGAAATAGTCTTCCACCTGCTGCGGGAACCCCAGTGGTCTGTACACGGAGCCGCCTATCTCGACGATCTTCTGGCGCAGCCGCCCGCTATCTGCCGGATCGCCCATCAGATTTAATGACAACAGCCCGTGCAGCCCCTGAAACGTGTACATGTTGTAGTCCAAAGAATCTGCGTTTTCCAGCAACATCTCAATGGCACGCTTGTGGTTCAGGATCATATTCGCTTCATGCTTGTCTTTTCCTTCGGCATAGATTCCTTTTTCAATCAGGTTCTCGGTATCAGCCCGTGAGTACGTATTACCTTCCAAACGACTGGACGCCCAGGACAGGTCAACCAGCAACCGGCTGACCGTCTCCGGCTGGTACATGCTGCCTGTCGGGGCGGGTTTCCTGATTTCACCGATCAATGACAGGTCCCGTCTGATGGTGTCCGGCAGGTAGCAGGAATGGTTGGGAATATAGCCTTCCAGGAATTCAGGCCTGTAGCCAACAGGCTCCCGTCCATGAACCGGGCGGCGCACATACGCCTGGACCCCCTTGCCCTCGGCAGAGACGGGGATCTCAATCCCGACCGTATCAACAGCGTCCTGCGTTGGCGTTTCGGCCAGACGCTGGTATTTCGTGTGCCGATTCTTTCCGGTGCGCGTGATGACACCCTGCTCAGCTAATGCCTTCAGTATTCGCCTCACCGTTCGGTAACTGGGAGGTTTGTCCCGTATCCGCCGTTCTATTACCCGATGAACATCAACACTGGTCACCTTGTCATTGGCAGCGTTGACGATCTTGACGATGAGTTCTGTTACTTTTTTATTGTCTGTGACTTTCATGGTCTGTCTGTGTGTCTTGTGACAGCCCGTATTTGGCCAATAGATGGCCAATAGGCGGCCAATTAAGTGGCCAATAGATGGCCAATAGATGGCCAATAGGCGTTGTCATATTATGTTTATTAAACAAAGACATATGACGTTTTATTCGTTTTTCTCACCTTCTTCACAACATATTTTAGTGTTCATTGTAATGGCGCTTGCAAAAGACATCAACAAAAAAAGGACCAACAACAAAACCGGGGTTCGTCTGATCCGCTATCTGCATCTGCCCATCCGGTGCTCAGCAGAAATTCGTGAATACATTAGGGGGAGTTTTCTGGTATTGACCCTCCTGGTCGCCGTACATGATCTTTCAGCGCAAAGCGCTCAATCATGTCCGGTGTTTGCTTCCAGTCATCACCCGGGATGAGATCTATAAGTTCCGAGAAGACTTGCCGGAACGCGTCCTTCATCGTCTCTTCATTCAGAGTCTCAGCGCGGTCTGATGACACCAATGGTCGCATATCCGTAAGAAAAGCGGGCTCCGCAAGCTTCGCAAACATTCGTTCCTGCGCCATGGCGCGGGAAATGGTCAATCCCGATTTTTCCAGATAGCACGTGAGGATTTCCACTACCCTTACTTTGTTCAGTCCCTCAAATGTGCGCAGTCCGTGGGCGAGATCAAACAAATCGCGCCCCTTGTCGGGATCATTCGTCGACCTCCGGCGTACGACGAACGATGACGCGCCAACAATCATCTTTCACCTGTGGCGGCAGGGTAAATTCAGGATGACGGGTTTCCTTGCCGTCAAGTTCGACCCACGAAAAAGCGCCTGCCTCAGACAGTTTGTCAAAGAGCAGCCCGGTGCGGTCCACATGTCCCAGGTAGTCCAGCAAGTAGCCGAGACGCTGGATGACCGGACGTTCCACTCCTTCTGAAAGCGCCGCGAGTTGCTTCGGCCTGAGTTCAGGCCCGAGATCCGCCAGGACGGTGGCGATGTTGTCGATACCGCCGCCGGCATGGGCGTAACGCACCAGGTCCAGCGCAGTAAGTTCGACGGACGACACCATCATCTTGCCGGTGTCCGTCTTGCGTTCCTCAATGCCATCCCGGACGGGTTCCAGATGTTTGCGATAATAAAAAGCAATCCGATTCCTGCCGGCGCGGATATCAGGCAGTCGTTTGTCTGTGACGACCTGAAACTCCATGACGGCGTGATGTGTCGCGCCATGCAGCTCGGCCGCCTTGAGAAGACCGACATAGTACGGCCGTCCTTCATGTCGCATGAGGTCATCAATGTACCAGCCGGGCGGCGGGGCTCCC
Source organism: Gammaproteobacteria bacterium (assembly GCA_028819495.1). Classification (GTDB taxonomy): domain Bacteria; phylum Pseudomonadota; class Gammaproteobacteria; order Eutrophobiales; family Eutrophobiaceae; genus JAAXHV01. The sequence goes on from JAPPLI010000071.1 coordinate 9,998, forward strand.
CAGGATGCATATTGAGGCGGCACGACAACATAGAACCCGCGTCGCGGTTTGATGAGAGCCTGCCGGCGCTGGAGTCGCTCGGCGGCGTCCAGAAACGCGCCTCGTGTAACCCCCAGCGCCTGTACGGCCTCATATTCAGAAAAGACTATGCGCCCCTCAGACTGCAAGCGTGAGGTATAGGCGGAAAGTGTTGGACGGCGGTCGTTAATCATGCTTTATTATCCGCATAATTTGCGGATATTCCAACATGAATCCTATTGTTCCTTACAGTGATAGTGTACGTCTATTTATCCTTTTCTCCTAGTTCAAAGAAAATGAACGAATGTTATACGTATCTAGAAGTCACAACTTGATCTGACAGTTACCGGCTTGATGGTGCTGACTGCCTATGAAAAAAAAACGGAGAGGGTGGGATTCGAACCCACGGTACACTGACGCGTACAACAGATTTCGAGTCTGCCCCATTCAACCACTCTGGCACCTCTCCAGGTGGCGTATTCTAACCGATAATGGCCGGGCGGATCAGTCTTTCAGGCTGTACACAACCAGGCCGCTGCGCAGTTTCGGTTCGAACCAGGTGGCCTTGGGGGGCATGATCCTGCCGGTGTCCGCGATGGTCATCAGTTCCTGGACGGTTACCGGGTAGAGAGTGAAGGCAACGGCCATTTCGCCGCTGTCCACCCTGTCCTGGAGTTCCCCCGTGCCGCGCGCGCCGCCGACGAATGCTATGCGCGGGTCGGTCCTCTGGTCCTTGATGTCCAGTATGGGCTCCAGGATCAGGTCCGACAGGATGCTGACACCCAGCGCCGCCATGACATCGTCGGGATCATAGGTACCGGAGCGCGCGCTCAGGCGGTACCATATGCCTGCCAGGTACATCCCCGTCACGCCCCGTTGCTTCGGCTTGACGGGCCGGTTTCCCGTCCTGTCAACCACGAACAGCGGCGCCAGTTCCCGCAGGAATTCATCCGGTTCAAGGCCGTTGAGGTCAGCGACCAGCCGGTTGTAATCGAGTATTTCCAGTTGGTTATCTGGAAAGTGCACTGCGAGAAAATAATTGTGTCCCGGGCCGGCGCCGCTGTGCCGGCCTTCCCTGTCCAGTTCCTCGCTGACTATCGCGGCAGCAGCGGTACGGTGGTGCCCGTCAGCCACGTAAGTTGCGGGGATGCCGGCAAATGCGCGAATAATCGCCGCAACGGTTTCAGGTTCTTCTATGATCCAGAACCGGTGTTGAACCGAGTCCACATCAACAAACTCGTACTCCGGTTGCGCTGATTTGACCGAATTGACAAGGTCATCGATTTTGCGGTCATGGCGATAGGCGAACATCACCGGTTCTACATTGAGCATGGTTGTTCGAATATGATGCGCCCGGTCCGCCTCCTTATCAAACCGGGTCAATTCATGTTTCCTGATGCGGCCGGCCAGGTAATCCTCTACGGCTGCGGCGGCTACAATGCCCGTTCTCGGTTTCCCGTCCGCGCCCAACTCGTAGATATACAGGCATTCATGCTCATCACGCACAAACGTTCCGTTATCGATTAAAGCCTGGAAATTTGTCGCAGCCGCATGATAAACGTCGGGGCCATTCGGATCCGTACCCTCGGGAAACGTGATCTCCGGTTTGACGATATTCAGGAAGGAATACGGGTTTCCGGCTGCTTCCTCCCTGGCTTCCGCCGTGGTAAGCACGTCATACGGTCTTGATGCAACCCTGGCAACCCTGTTCCTGCCGGGACGATAACCTCTAAAAGCCTTGATTTGCATTGTTTAGTTATAATAATCCCGGGGTCAGAGTAAAAATTCTGACGAATTTCTTACTCTGACCCCAGAATTCCGTGACACTACAGGCTGACCTGCATCACCTTGTTGATGGCCTCGATTTGAGAGAGTTTGTCCATCAGTTCGTCGTTCAGCGGGGTTGACACACCAATCACCGCTATCGCCTTGTCGCTGCCGGATACGATGCCCAGCTGCATGCGTGATATGTTGATCCGTTCATCGGCCAGAAGATTGCTGATGGCGGCAATCACGCCGGGCTGATCATTATGGCGGGTAACCAGCAGATTACCTTCCAGCACGGCTTCGATCTCGTAATCATTGATGCTGATCAGGCGCGGGTACCTCCTGTGGAACAGTGTCCCGACAACACGCGTTTCCCGTTCTCCGTTATGGACCGAAAGGCTGACCGCCGAATGGTAATCCGGATGTTCTCCCCCACGGGCCTCCACCAGGCTCAATCCCTGTTGCTCAGCGATATGTTGCGCGTTCACCCGGTTTACTTCGGTCGACATATGCACGCCCAATAGCCCCACCAGTCCTTCCGTGGAGATGCTTCTCATGTCCCGCTCGGCCGCGTTGCCGAAGAGTAACACTTCCAACTGGCGGATGGATCCCGGGATCATGTGGCCGAGCAGTTTTCCCAGACGTCTCGCCAGTATCATGTAAGGTTGCAGCTTCACCAGTTCCTCGGAAGATACCGCCGGCAGGTTGATCGCGTTGATGGGTTCGCCGGTCCTCAAATAGATACAGATCTGCTGGGCGATCTCCATACCGGCCGCGGCCTGCGCTTCCCGTGTCGACGCTCCCAGGTGCGGCGTCAGCAACACGTTATCCAGGGTCAGCAGGGGTGAATCTTCAGGGGGTTCGCGGGAAAACACATCCAGCGCGGCGCCGGCCAGACTCCCTTTGCTGAGCGCGTCATAAAGCGCTTCCTCGTCGACCAGTCCCCCTCTCGCGCAGTTGATCAACCTTGCCCCCGGTTTCATGGCATTGATGCGTTCGGCATTCATAATGTTGCGGGTCTTGTCATTCAGCGGGCAATGCAGGCTGATGTAATCCGCTTCGCTCACAAGTTCATCGAGGCCGACACCGGTAACGCCGTCGGCGAGAAACTTTTCCTCGGTAACGAACGGATCATAGGCGATCACCTGCATTTCCAGGGCCAGCGCCTTGGCCGCCACAATCCTGCCGATATGGCCGTAGCCGATAATACCGAGCGCCTTGCCGCTCAGTTCCACGCCCATGAAGCGGGCGCGCTTCCATTCACCCTGTTTCACGGACCTGTTGGCCTGGGGCAGGTTCCGACTCAGGGAAAACAGGTGGGCCAGGGTCAGTTCCGCCGTGGTAGTCACGTTGGCGTCAGGGGTGTTGAGCACGACGATGCCTTTACCCGTGGCATGGTCAACATCTATATTATCGACGCCGATGCCGGCCCTGCCGATTACTTCGAGCCTGGCAGCCGCGTCTATGACTCTTGCCGAAATCGTTGTGGCGCTGCGCACGATGACGGCATGATAGTCGCCAATCTTTTCGCACAACGCGCTCTCATCGAGGCCGGTGATATGCTCTGCGGCAATATTCTCCTGCCCTTCAAGGAAAGCCTTGCCTTCAGGGGAGATCTTGTCCGCGACCAGGATACGTTTCAGCCGGGTTTTTCTATCCACTGATCAACTCGTCAATTTCCTCGGCCAGCTTACGCGTCAGCTTACGGACTTTCCCGGCATTACGACCCTCCACCATGACCCGCAGCACAGGCTCGGTACCGGATGGGCGCAACAATACCCGGCCCGGATCGTCGAGTTGTCTTTCAACTTCTCTCACTATCCCGTCAATCTCCGGATAATCCTTAAGCTGAACCGGTTTGCGCAGGGCAATATTCATTAATGTCTGCGGAAATTTTTGCATGCCGCCTTTTAGCGAATGCAAACTCTCCCCGGTGTCCCGCATGGCGCTCAATACCTGTAGAGCGGAAATGATGCCGTCTCCCGTATCGGAGAAATTCCTGTTTACGATATGGCCTGACTGCTCTCCACCAAGCACCAGCTTTTTTTCATCAAGCATTTCCGTGACGTATCGATCTCCCACCTTCGCCCGGTAAAACTCAAACCCCATATCCCTCAGCGCCCGTTCCAGCCCCAGGTTGCTCATCAAGGTACCCACAACACCGCCGTTGAGCATCTTTCTCTGGTGTCTTGCAATGATGTAGAGCAACTCGTCACCGTCCACAAGCTGGCCCTTATGATCGACCATGATCAACCTGTCGGCGTCTCCGTCCAGCGAGATGCCGGCGTCCGCGTTTTTTTCCAGCACGAGTTGTTGCAGGGTCTCCGGCTTCGTGGCGCCGCACCCGTCGTTGATATTGAAACCGTCCGGTTCCACGCCGATTGCATGGACTGCAGCGCCCAATTCTTCGAACACCCTGGGCGCAATCCTGTACGCCGCGCCGTTGGCGCAATCGACCACCACGCGAATTCCGCTCAGGTCACAGTCGACCCTGCTCTTGCAGTACTCTATGTACCTGCGCGCCGCATCCGTAATCCGGCGCGCCTTGCCCAGCTTGTCCGGCTCCACAACCTGGATCGAATTTGCCAGTTGCTCTTCTATCTGTAATTCGACGGCATCCGACAGTTTCCTTCCATTCCTGGAAAAGATCTTGATGCCGTTATCGAAATAAGGGTTGTGCGACGCGCTGATCACAATCCCCGCCTCGGCGCGGGTATTTTTTGTCAGGTAGGCGACGGCCGGCGTGGGCACCGGCCCGAGCAGGCGGATATCGACACCTGCGGCGGACAATCCTGCCTCCAGCGCCGATTCGAACATGTAACCGGAGACGCGGGTATCCTTGCCGATAAGAATGGGACCGGCGGTTTTTTCGCGCAGCACCTTACCGATGGCCCAGCCCAGCTTCATGACGAAATCCGGCGTGACGGGTTCTTCGCCGACCCTGCCGCGAATGCCGTCCGTGCTGAAATATTTGCGCGAATTGACCTGCATGCCTGGTATCTGACCTGTTCCGTGGTTGAACTGTTATGCTTCAGGCAGGTCGCGCCGGCCCGTCAATGGCAGGGCCTTCAACCGACTCACCCTCATCTTTCTGCTGTGTTTCATCGGGTCCGGCCTGTTTGCCGCGCGTCCTGTCATCGTCGCGCCAGTCCGCCGGCGGTCCCGGCTCGTTTCCTTCCATGATGCTGTCAATCTGGCCGGAATCGATGGTTTCATACTTGATGAGGGCGTTCGCCATCAGGTGCAGCTTATCCATGTTTGCTTCAAGCAATTCCTTAGCACGCTGATAGTTCAGGTCAATGAGGCGTCTCACCTCTGCGTCTATGTCATTCTGCGTCGTCGCGGAAACAGTTGAATGCTTGGTCACGGAATGCCCCAGGAAGACCTCTCCTTCGTCCTCCTGGTATGTGAGCGGCCCCATTTTTTCGGAGAGGCCCCACTTGGTCACCATGTTCCTTGCCAGCAGCGTGGCGCGTTCAATATCGTTGCTCGCGCCCGTTGTCACCGCGTCTTCTCCGAAAATCAGGCTCTCGGCGATACGCCCGCCGAACAGGGCACAGATCTGGCTCTGCAAAAACTGCCGGGAATAGCTTAACCTGTCCTGTTCGGGCAGGAACATGGTTACGCCCAGGGCGCGCCCGCGCGGGATGATGGTGACCTTGTAGACCGGGTCGTGGCCGGGAACGAGCCGCCCGACAATGGCATGGCCTGCTTCATGGTAGGCGGTGAGTTTCTTTTCCTCATCGCTCATCACCATGGAACGCCGCTCGGTGCCCATCATCACCTTGTCCTTGGCCCGCTCAAACTCTTCCATATCAACCCGTTCCTTGTTGGCCCGCGCCGCGAACAGCGCCGCCTCGTTTATCAGGTTGGCCAGGTCCGCCCCGGAAAATCCGGGTGTGCCGCGCGCGATGATGGAGGGGTCCACGTCATCGGCCAGCGCCACCTTGCGCATGTGCACCTTGAGTATCTGTTCACGCCCCCGGATGTCCGGCAACGGAACGACCACCTGCCGGTCGAACCGTCCGGGGCGCAGCAACGCGGGGTCAAGCACGTCGGGCCGGTTGGTCGCGGCAATCACGATGATGCCTTCGTTGCCTTCAAAGCCATCCATTTCGACCAGGAGCTGGTTGAGCGTCTGTTCGCGCTCATCGTGGCCGCCGCCGAGACCCGCGCCGCGGTGGCGCCCCACCGCATCGATTTCGTCAATGAAGATAATGCACGGCGCATGTTTTTTGGCCTGTTCGAACATGTCACGCACCCTTGAAGCGCCGACACCGACGAACATTTCCACAAAATCCGAACCGGAAATGGTAAAGAACGGAACCTGCGCCTCACCGGCTATCGCTTTTGCCAGTAACGTCTTGCCGGTGCCCGGCGAACCTACCATCAATACGCCGCGGGGGATCTTGCCGCCCAGCTTCTGGAACTTGCCGGGGTCGCGCAGAAATTCGACCAGTTCGACGACTTCTTCCTTGGCTTCCTCGACACCGGCAACATCGTTAAACGTAATCTTGACCTGATCCTCATTTAACAGGCGCGCCCGGCTCTTGCCGAACGATAACGCGCCCCGGCCGCTGCCTCCGCCCTGCATCTGGCGCATAAAGTAAATCCAGATACCCAGTAACAGCAGGATAGGAAACCAGGAGATAAAGGCATGGGCCCAGAACGAATTCTTGTTGGGCTCGGCCCCCAGCACCTCAACGTTGTTGTCCAGCAGGGTGCCGATCAGGGCGTCATTGCTGGTTTCCGGACTGTAGGTGTTGAACCGGGTGCCGTCCGCCAGGTTGCCGGAAATAGTGCTGCCTTCAATAGTGACGGCGAGTACCTTGCCGGTTTTAACATCCAGGATAAACTGTGAATAGGGGATGGTGGTATCGGTGGTGCGGACCCCGAAATTCTGAAATACCATCATCATCACCAGGGCGATGACTACCCACAACAATATACTCTTTAACATAACGTCGTTCGCCTGCGCTGTATAGTCACGAAAGCTCTGAACAAGTCCATCCTGGACTTGTCAGAGCACGCAAAACAAAAATGCGATTTTTATTTTGCTCACAAATTCAATGACTTATCGTCATTGAATTTGGCGATACATCCCTGTATCGCAGGAACCTCTGACTTAAGCAGAGTTTCCTTACATATTATAGCCTTTTGCCAGGAGGTATAACTCGCTGGAGTTCGCCCTGGACGCCCGTGGCTTGGCCTGCATTACTTTATCAAATTTCTTAACCAATTGCTTTCTGAATGCGGCGCTGCCGCCTCCCTGGAACAGCTTTACCAGAAAATGCCCGTTTTCCCGAAGCACGGAACACGCTACCCGGCAAGCGGATTCCGCAAGGTTCAGGCTACCGGCCTGATCCACAGCGGCTATACCTGATAAATTGGGGGCCATATCCGAAATTACAAGGTCGACACTGTTTTCACCCAGTTCGGCGATGCAGTATTGCAGTCTTTCCGCATCGTTCAGGTCGGCTTGCAGGAAGGTCACGCCGACGATGGGTTGCATGTCCAGCAAATCGACAGCAATGACTTTGCCGCCCGGCCCGACTTTTTCCACCGCGTAGGCTGACCAGCTACCCGGCGCCGCGCCTAGGTCCAGCACCGTCTGCCCGGGGCGGAACAGCTTGTGGCGCCGATCCAGTTCCTCCAGCTTGAACACCGCGCGGGAACGCAGTTGCCTGTTCCTGGCCAGGTTGACGTACCGGTCCCGGTTATGTTCCTGCAACCAGCGTTTGCTGCTTTTTGACATTTCAATAAGGGGGTAATTCTGGGGACACAATACTTAATTCAAAGTGTCACGAAACCAGACTGCATGATCTGTCGAATTAAGTATTGTGTCCCCAGAATTACTAGGTATATGCAACCGACAATACTTCGTATTCGACAATCCCCCCGGGAGCATTGACCTGGATTACATCGCCCTCCTCCTTGCCGATCATGGCCCGGGCTATCGGGGCGGTTACGGACAGCAGTCCCTGGTCGATATCCGCTTCCATCTCCCCGACGATCTGGTAGCGGACTTCCTGTTCGGTATCAAGGTTGAATAATTCGATTGTTGCGCCGAAGACGATTTTCCCGTCCGCGTCGATTTTCGTCACATCAATGATTTCCGCGACGGCCAGGGCTTCTTCAATGGTCGCGATACGGCCCTCGATAAAACCCTGGCGCTCGCGCGCGGCATGATACTCGGCATTTTCGCTCAGGTCTCCGTGAGCCCTGGCCTCCGCCAGGGCCTGGATTACTGCGGGGCGCTCGACTGATTTCAATTCATCCAGTTGGCGGCGTAAACGCTCGGCGCCTTCTGCTGTGATCGGCATTCTGTTCATCATGTCACTGGCTCATGCAATTCCTGGAGACAACGGATACTGTCGATGTGATTTTCCCTCAGTGCTGAAATTATAGCTTTCGCGCCGGCAATGGTGGTTGTATAGAAGACCTTGTGCTGGATGGCGGTAGTCCTGATGGAATGTGAATCCATTATCGCCTGCCTCCCCTCCGTGGTATTGACGATAAGACTGATTTCATCATTTTTCAGCATATCGACCACATGGGGGTGCCCTTCGGCAACCTTGTTCACCCTGGTACATTCCACGCCTGCCGACCCGATGATCCTTGCCGTTCCCTCGGTGGCGCACAGGCTGAACCCCGCCTCGACAAAGTCCCGGGCCACCTGGACGGCGTCAGGCTTGTCCTTGTCCCGGACGCTGATGAATACCATACCCTTGCCCGGAATTTCCTGGCTGGTGGCAAGTACCGCTTTATTGTAGGCTTCTCCAAAACTGCTGCCTACTCCCATGACTTCTCCGGTTGACTTCATCTCCGGTCCAAGTATCGGATCCACACCGGGAAACTTGACGAACGGGAACACGGCTTCCTTGATGGAATAATACTCCGGCCTGTTAACGTCCCGGATCCCCTGTTCGGCAAGACTCTCCCCCACCATGCACCTGGCCGCGATACGGGCCAGGGGCACACCCGTTGCCTTGGAAACGTAAGGTACAGTACGGGAAGCCCTGGGGTTGACTTCCAGTACGAAAATATCTTCACCCTGGATGGCGAACTGGGTATTCATCAGTCCGGAGACTTTCAGGCTGCGCGCCATCTTCTCCACCTGCACGGCAAGGCGCTGCTGAAGCGCCTCACTCAAACTGAACGGCGGCAATGAGCAGGCCGAGTCGCCGGAGTGTATGCCCGCCTGCTCGATGTGTTCCATAATTCCGCCGATGATCACCTCGTTGCCGTCCGAGATCGCATCCACGTCCACCTCGATGGCATTGTCAAGGAACCGGTCCAGAAGTACGGGAGAGTCGTTGGACACCGCCACGGCCCGCGACATGTACTCATTCAGGTCGGTTTCGTCATACACGATTTCCATGGCCCGGCCGCCCAGTACATAAGACGGCCGCACTACGATGGGGTAACCGATTTCCTGTGCCTGGCGAATCGCATCGGGCAGGTTTCTGACGGTCCGGTTGGAAGGCTGTTTGAGATCCAGGTCCTGCAACAGGCGCTGGAACCGTTCCCGGTCTTCGGCCAGGTCTATCGAATCAGGGCTGGTGCCGATGATCGGCGCGCCTTCCGCTTCCAGGGCGCGGGCCAGTTTGAGCGGCGTCTGTCCGCCGAACTGGACGATCACGCCGCGCGGCTGTTCCAGGTGAATGATTTCCAGCACGTCTTCCAAGGTCAGCGGTTCGAAATACAGCCGGTCGGATGTATCGTAGTCCGTGGAGACGGTTTCCGGGTTGCAGTTCACCATGATGGATTCCAGCCCGGCGTCACGGATGGCGAACGCAGCCTGCACGCAACAGTAATCGAACTCGATCCCCTGCCCTATGCGGTTGGGCCCGCCGCCGAGCACCATGATCTTGTCCCTGGTGGTGGGCTCCGCTTCACATTCCTCGTCATACGTCGAGTACATGTACGCCGTGGTTGCGGGAAACTCTGCGGCGCAGGAATCGACCCGCTTGTACACGGGCCGGATGTCCATTTCATGACGCCGCTGCCTGACCGCGGCTTCACTGATGTTCAACAGGGCGGCCAGGCGGCTGTCCGAAAAGCCTTTTTGTTTCAGCCGGTAAAGGTGTTCCCGGTCAATCTCCCCGAGTCCGGATCCCGGCAGGCGTTGTTCCTCCTCAACCAGGTCCTGAATTTGCGCCAGGAACCAAGGATCGATATGGGACAGTGAATGTACCCGCGCCAGGTCCATGCCGTGGCGAAACGCTTCGCCGACGTACAGCAACCGTTCCGAACCCGGGTTGCGCAGTTCGTGGGAGATGTTATCCAGGTTGTTGTCGCTCACTTCTTCATAGAGGTTGATGAATCCGTCCACCCCGGTCTCCAGGCCGCGCAAGGCCTTCTGCAGGGATTCCTGGAACGTCCTGCCGATTGCCATCACTTCTCCCACCGATTTCATCTGGGTCGTGAGTTGCGGATCGGCCTGGGGAAATTTCTCGAAAGTGAACCTGGGGATCTTGGTAACGATGTAATCGATGGTGGGTTCGAACGAGGCGGGCGTTGCGCCCCCGGTAATTTCGTTATCCAGTTCGTCCAGGGTGTAGCCTACCGCCAGTTTCGCCGCGACCCGGGCTATCGGGAACCCTGTCGCCTTGGAGGCCAGGGCGGATGAACGCGACACGCGCGGGTTCATCTCGATAATGAGCAGCCGGCCGTCGTCGGGATTGACGGCGAACTGCACGTTGGAACCGCCCGTATCCACCCCGATCTCGCGCAACACCGCGATGGAAGCGTCGCGCATCAACTGGAACTCCTTGTCCGTCAAGGTCAGGGCCGGCGCCACGGTGATCGAATCGCCGGTATGCACCCCCATGGCATCCACATTCTCGATGGAGCAGACGATGATGCAGTTGTCCTTGCGATCACGCACGACTTCCATCTCGAATTCCTTCCAGCCCACCACGGACTGTTCCACCAGGATCTCATTGGTGGGGGAGGCTTCCAGTCCCCGCTCGCAGATTTCAATGAACTCCTCCCTGTTCCAGGCAACGCCGCCACCGCTGCCTCCCAGGGTGAACGAGGGCCGTATAATTGTTGGGTAGCCGATCTTCTGCTGGATCCCGACAGCCGTGTCGAGGTCATGGGCCAGGTCGGAATCGGGCATGGCCAGACCGATCTTCTGCATGGCGTCGCGGAATTTCTCCCGGTCCTCCGCCTTGTCGATGGCTTCCTTGTCGGCGCCTATCATCTCCACGTTGTATTCTTCCAGCACGCCGGTGCGGGCCAGGTCCAGGGCGGTATTGAGGCCTGTCTGCCCGCCCATGGTCGGCAGCAGCGCGTGCGGGCGTTCCTTCTCGATGATCTGCGCGATGGTCTGCCAGCGCACCGGCTCGATATAGGTGGCGTCTGCCATGTCCGGATCGGTCATGATGGTTGCCGGGTTCGAATTCACCAGGATGACCCGGTAGCCTTCCTCGCGCAGGGCCTTGCACGCCTGCGCGCCGGAATAATCGAACTCGCAGGCCTGGCCGATGACGATGGGGCCGGCGCCTATGATCAGAACGCTTTCTATGTCAGTTCGTTTGGGCATATATTCTATTCGGAGTCTTAGCAGCTTGGGATGGCCTTTTCAAAACACGCTGTGAATACATCCATGTACGCTCCCTTCCAGCCATCCATGGCTTCCAGAGGGTTTTGAAAAGGCCATCCCAAGCTGCGGCGAAACTCATTTTCGTTCACCCATCAAGTGCATGAAGTGGTCGAACAACGGCTTGATGTCATGGGGACCGGGGCTGGCCTCCGGGTGGCCCTGGAAGCCGAATGCGGGTTGTTCCCGGTGATGGATACCCTGCACCGTGCCGTCGAACAGCGACCTGTGTGTTACCGACAGGGTTTCGGGGATGGGCTCTTCCGCGATGGTGAAACCGTGGTTCTGGCTGGTGATCATGACCTTTCCGGTCGCCAGTTCCT